>RGDT01000515.1 GCA_009918525.1 Planctomycetia bacterium | reverse complement strand
ATGCAATCACCTGGCCGCGACGTTGGAGGGCGACGCGGCAGCACCAGCAAAACAATTCCCGCGATTACCAACACGAAAGAACCGCCGCCGATGATATAGATTCTATTGACCGCCGCTTGGGGGAGTTCCGCAGGCTTGGCCGCTGAAGATTTAAAAAACTCTGGTCATACAAACTTCGTCAACGGCATTGAGTAAGCAGTCGGGGCTGACTCTGATGTCATAGCACGCAGTTGTTCACGCAAAGTCATAGCACTCAGCTGTTGACGCCACGTCATAGCACTCTGCATTTCACGCCAAGTCACAACCGAGCAGACAATCATCGCCAAGCCGAGTAGCCCGGTAAAAACTCCCAGAATTTTGATCGTCATGCCTGTTTCTCGCTCGAAGGGTCGCAGTCAGATGTGCGTCAACTTGGACTAGCGGGGTATATTTGGTCGGATAACGAATATCAATCTATCCCAACTGGAGCGAAGCGGAACGGAGGGATAGATTGTACGTTGGGTTAAGTTGTTTCGCCGTCTATGAACCTCGCGGATTCTACTTGATCCGCTCCTGAGATTCAACAGCCTAGTGGGCTCGACAGCCTTGTGGCAACCCTCGGGTAGTCGCTGGCTGTTCAATTCCCGATAGCGGTCTGAATCATCTCAGCTAGACCCTGCATAGATTCGCCACCATCTGGGCTGTTGTTCGCTATAGAACAACTCGCTCCATCGACGACCCGGTCCTGAGAGAGACTGCTGACATCCAACGTCTCGTGGGCGGATCGGTTTAGTTCAACGCCTCGATTCAGCCAACGGCGGAATGACTCCTAGATTCGTCAGTGCACCAAATCGCCGTTTGGGTGCAATCGTTGGTTCGTGCTATTCAGAGGAAACCCTAAGGTTGGCTATTCTTGGTTCGTCCGGTCTCACAAACGAAGAGGTGCAAGCGAAGCAAATGACCACACCTGCGCGACCCGCAGCTCCGTATCCAACGGTTTGTCATCCCGCATTCACGTGTCGCCGATTGCCTCGCGCTCAAGGATACGATCGGGATCATTGAATCTTAGGATCGTCGAAGTTGTTTCCCCAACTGGAGTCAACGGTTGGATCTCAAAGCTCACGAATCGAAAGTGTTCGAACCAATGATCAGTTCGCGGGTTATAGAATCGGACAAATTCACCGGTGGACTTCGCAATCGAACCGATATCTGTTCCCTTGTATCGATTGCAGTAGGCACAAGAACATCATT
>RGDT01000514.1 GCA_009918525.1 Planctomycetia bacterium | reverse complement strand
GTTCCGTCTCGTCCTTCGTACCCTGATGACGGATGATCTTGATCTGGGCCTTACTGCCCAACGGCTTGCCCCAGACGCGATCGACCGTAATCTTGTACTCACCGTTGAACGCTTCAGCGGCAGCGTAGGTTTCGCTAGTCGCACCGGTCAACGAGTCGGCAATGAGCGTTCCACCACCGATCGACTGGCGAGCCAATGTGCTGCAGATGCTGCCGGTCGGCTCCTGCACCTTGAGGTCCAGGTCGGCATCACCCTGCCACACCAGCTTGACCACGACATCGCGCTGCTGTTGAACATTGAGGGTCGCCTTGAGACGTTCGGCACCTGTCTTGTCTGCCTGGCGTACAACCGCTTCGACGCGACCTAGAACGGTCTGTTTAATTTCGTCGTTGCGGACGGGCCAATCCTGCTTCAACAAGTTACCCGCAGCCCATTCCAACGATTGAGTATCCTTGGCCATCTCAGCATACCGTGCGGCTTCCGCGAACGGATTGGCTGTGCCTGGTTCAAGTGCGGCAGCCTGTTTGCAGAAGGCGATGGCTCGAGTATAGTTCTTATCCTCGGCCAACGCTCGCGCGGCGATGAGGTAGCCTTGAGCGTCCATCGGCTCCATATCAGCAATCGAGACTTCGGCTCGTTCGATATCCTCGGCCTTAGCACCGGCTTCACGCATCGTCAAGGAGAGGGACTTGTAGACCCACGGTTGAACGATGATACCCTGCCGGAGATTGGCCTTGAGAAACTCCGCCGCATGATCCCATTTCTTGTTGAGAACCAGGAAATCGGCGGTAGCGATGATCATGCCGGGCTGTTGAGCTGCCTGTTTGAGGGTGGTGTCCCACACTTCGCGGGGGTCAACCTCATTACCCTTGGCCACTTCGTTGCCGCCGGGGCCTTTCGGTCCTTTGACAAGCGGCTCTTTCGGTTGAATCGGAGCGGCAACGCCACCTGCACCTGGAGCAGCTCCAGCACCAAGTTTCTGGAAGACCACGTTACTTTGACGGGTGTGCAGACGTGTCGTTCCTTTGACCACGAGGGCGAAAGCTGGCGGGTAATAACCCAGTTGGTTATTTTCACCCAAGGCGCCACCATCGGTACCAGCGGTCATTTCATCGTCCAGGGGGTTACAAGGTTGGCCTGTAACAGGGTTGTACTGGGTCAACCAGTCTTTCGGCTTGCCGACAACTTGACGTACCAGTGTAATCAGTAGCTGTTCCTGGCTACCACCTTGGAGGCCGAACTGACCACCGAGGTTAGCG
>RGDT01000513.1 GCA_009918525.1 Planctomycetia bacterium | reverse complement strand
CCACATTCCGGCCGCGTAGGAACGAGGATTCATCGCCTTTTCGCCGATGAAGATTGTGTTTGAAGTGCCGTCAGTGATGGACGTAACGGTAAGGACCTTGCCCCAATTGCTTCCATAAGTCGTGGGGAAGACTTGGTCATTAGCGGCGTAGTCGGTGCGGCCACTTGCCCCCAGACCGGCATCGCTGTAGCTGTAGCCGGGATTGACGGTATCCGTGGCGGGGACCGTCTGAGGTGTACTTGCCCGCCGGGCGGGCATGTAGTAGGTCTTAATGGCTGTGCGGAAAGCGGTCAGCGGATCGCGAAAAACAGCCTCTTGCTCCACGTAGGGAAGTAGCGAGTAGAAACAAGAGCCTAATTGATAGCGTGGCGAAGCGGCGGGACTACCCCAGAACGGACGGAAATTACCGTAACCGGGGATATTCGTGAAAGCGTTTGGTGTGGAGGGAGTATAGAACGGCGTCGGATAGCCTCCACCGTTGGGGTAGTGGCCGTTGGTGCCCTCAAAGTTGGCGAAGGCGAGGCCGAGTTGTTTGAGATTGTTACCGCTCTGCATTCGTGCGGCAGCCTCGCGGACTTTCTGGACGGCTGGCAGAAGCAAGCCAATCAAGATGGCGATGATGGCGATAACAACAAGTAGCTCTATTAACGTGAAAGCTAAACGGCGTCTCACTATTACACCTGCTTGTCATTATAACACTCAAACGATTGTCATAAAGTCATGATACAAATTCATCGACGATGTGGAAGGACAGGAAATTCATTATACTAAATAAAAAAATCACCGGGGAGAGCGGCGGGATTGCTCTGCGACCCGGTGACTCTGGTGACGGGAGACGCCATTCTTATAAGCGAGAGTCGAACTGAGAAGCGGACGCAGATTTCCAAGAAAACCTGATAAATCTGTAGCGGATTCCCTGCTTTTTCTGCAAGATATTCCCTTAAGTTGATTTAGGACAATATGTTACACGCACTTATTCTACTCGTCCTCACTCATGCCTCCGATTTGAAAGTTTCGCCTAATGTCGTTGTCATCTTCGCCGACGATCTGGGCTATGGCGATCTGGGCTGCTATGGTGCATCGCGGTGGAATACACCCCACCTCGACCGTTTGGCCAAGGACGGCATCCGCTTCACCGACTTCTACGTTGCTCAGGCCGTTTGCTCTGCCTCTCGCACCGCCCTGCTCACCGGCTGCTATCCCAATCGCGTCGGCGTTCTCGGCGCACTAGGCCCATCGAGCACTATCGGCCTATCCGA
>RGDT01000512.1 GCA_009918525.1 Planctomycetia bacterium | reverse complement strand
CATATCGTCCGCGAGATTTTGGTCGACGCTTCGGACGGATATGTCTTCCCCCTGAAAGAAGGCTATGATAAAGCCAACAGGTCCCTGGAAGGCATAATTTCATCCAAAGAAAAGGGTGATAAGAACTTGATCCCGGACATTTTCTCTTGTCCGCCCCTTGAGGGTGAGCCCGAAGCGCCAGCGACTATGGCGTCCGATGCTGCAAATGCCGCCAGCTCTGGCACTGCTGTGGACAGTGGTGACATGCCTCCCACTGCCCCCGACCACGGCCGTTCTTCTGCTGAGGCCGTCGTCGATGAGAGCATTGCCCCCTTTCCTGCCCCTCCGGAAGTTCACACCAAGCTTGACAAGCGTGGCCGAATCTACTATGTGGATTCCACTGGTACGAGAATTTTGCCTACAAAAAGACCGCCACACATCCCCGGTGAACGGTGGAACAAGCTGTCTCCTAAAGAGAAGCAGGTTGAAATCGACCGGTATCAAACTTTCCTGTCGACAACCAAGGATGGCGCGAGCGGCGGGGCCCCAACTGCAGGGGAAAGCCCCGGCGCTTCGAGTTCCGCGCTTCCTGTTGCTATAAAATACGGCTTGTGTCCATTGGGGGCAAGAGCGCTATTGCGAACCCCACGTCCCACAGCCACGGCGGCCACTTTTAGCAGAAAAGCCGACGCGGGGGGCGACGTCCCGGTTGTAGGAGTCGTTGACCATGATCAGGAAGCTTGTGCGATTGGCCATCGCCCTGGTGATGCGTATCCGAGCAGTGGGACCTCTCGACCCGCGGCTCGGCCTGCACCGCCTTCTCTTGCCTGTCCTGTCTTGGCCGATGATGTGCCTCGGATGCCGCTGGACTCGTTAACCGGTCTTCATGACCTTCATCGCGAATGCATCCCTAAGGACGACTCGTTTGTCCATGCCCTCGTGGCACGCACCGTAGGTCAAGCCGAAAGAATGGCTAACCCCAAGGCCCGCGCTGCCCTCCAGTCTGAGTGGGATAAGCTGCGGCGCCAAGGTGTCTGGGATGAAAAACGCGTGCGGCCCTGGGCAGAAGTTGCTGCAGAGGCTCGCCGTCAAGGTCATACTGTCCACGTCGGGCGGATTTTCGAGATATGCGTGGAGAAAAACTCCGAACTGCCTCTGTCAGACCCCCGGCGGAAATTTAAGGGCAGAGTTGTCTTCCAAGGCAACAACGTGTCGGATGAAAACCGACAAGCAGCCATCTTCCAGGAGTTGAGTAGTACCCCGGCCACTATTGAGGCCGC
>RGDT01000511.1 GCA_009918525.1 Planctomycetia bacterium | reverse complement strand
TGCCATGAAGACCGGATCGAGAATGTGGCAACCGAAATCACCTAGTTGTCCGTTGCTGAAATCTTGCCAACCGCGCCAGTTGAAGGAGTGATAAATCGTTTTCTTGTAAGGCCTTTCTGGTGCGACTCCAAGCCAACCGTCCCAGTTCAGCCCCGCTGGAATGGAATCAGCACCGGCGGGACGGTCGTCAGCCAGCAACCAGCTCAGTGCGCCGGATTGCCATGAATGGACTTCTTTGACTTTACCGATGGCGCCTTCATGAATTAATTTGACGGCCGTTCGGTAATAGGAGTGGGACTGGATCTGATTGCCCATCTGGGTGACAAGTTTATATTTCTTAGCGGCGAGGCTCATTTGTCGCGCCTCGAACACTGAATGCGAAAGTGGTTTTTCGCAATAAACGTGTTTTCCTAATTGCAGGGCTGGCAAAGACACTGGGGCGTGCATGTGGTCCGGCGTCGCAACGATCAAAGCGTCGAACTCTTTGGCTGTATCGAGTAGTTTTCGCCAGTCGCTGAAACGTCTAGTGTGAGGAAACTTCATCGCGGCCCGGCCAAGGTGTTTTTCGCTCTCGTCCACGTCGCACAATGCCACTACCTCGACATGGGGACTGGCCGCTACCGAAGTCAGGTCCGACCAACCTTTTCCACCAACACCTACCGCCGCCACACGTAGTTTTGTCGATGCACCATAAATGCGCGACCAAGACACGGCACTCAATGCCGCAGACGCGAGAAAGTTTCGTCGAGAAATCTTAGCCCTGCTCATGGTTTGTTCCTTGGGAGTGAAAAATTCTTCATGTAAAATCCTACCCAAAATTCCGGTATTTCGCCAGAGTCTAGCGAGTCGATAAGGTTAGTCGTGAATCCAATGGCAGACTATGCTACAATATCATTGGGAGGTAAGTTAATGACGAGCTACAGCCTGACTCATCTCAAGGCATTGGAAGCTGAGAGCATCCACATCATCCGCGAGGTGGCGGCGGAATTTGACAACCCCGTCATGCTCTACTCGATTGGTAAGGATTCTGCGGTGATGGTTCGCCTTGCGCAAAAGGCATTTTCGCCAGGCCGCTTGCCGTTTCCGTTGTTACACATTGATACGAAATGGAAATTTCGCGAGATGATTGAGTTTCGCGACGATTATTGCCGGTCCAACGGTTTTGAGCTTCGGGTTTGGACCAATCCCGAGGGGTTGGCGCAAAATATCAATCCGTTCGATCATGGGTCAAAGAAACACACCGACATCATGAAGACACA
>RGDT01000052.1 GCA_009918525.1 Planctomycetia bacterium | reverse complement strand
GCACGAGCAGCGGCGCATCCCAGAGCTCATGCTCGGTCAGCATGCGATGAAGATCCTCGCGAGCCTCGTCCTGCGCCAGAGTAGATAGCGGGAGCGCAACATACAGCAGTGAGAGGAGAGATGATCACAACACCCTGGGATTCGATGCCTGAAACGCACCATGCGATTGATATCACTGCTGTCGATGACAAATATGACGGCTTGCGTGTCCGGATAATAAAATCGCCAGAAAGTGCGTGCATCTTGAGCGCCACCGAGGTCCCACAGTGAAAAGATCATCTTTTTGTGCTCAACGCACTCGACGTTGAAGCCAACGGCTTCCTGTACAATATGGTGCGTGCAATCTCTGGAACGCTGATCAATGTCGGCCGTGGCTATTGGCCGGTGACATATCTAGCGGAACTGATTGCAGCAGGCGACCGGACGAAAGCCGGGCCGACGGCTCCGGCGTGTGGGCTGTTTTTGGTACGAGTGGCGTATGACGACTCGGCTACTTAGAGGACAGTTGAAGATCACTAGAGAACCTCATGACTAACTATCCTGATCAACTGCTCATCCATCCCATCAGCGGCCCTGTGATCGGCCGATTGACACCACCAGGATCCAAGAGCATCTCGAACCGCGCTTTACCGTTGGCGGCGTTAGCCGGGCACCCCGTGACGCTGCATGGTTGCCTAGCTAGCGACGATACGGCCGTCATGGTCGATTCATTAAACCGATTAGGCTACCGGGCGACTCTCACCGGCGTAGCACCTGGCCGCGCTTCGGGGGATAGACGGGACAGCCAGCTCCCAAACCCCCTGCCGACAACGAGCGAGGTAGAACTGTTCGTCGGAAACTCGGGTACAACCATGCGTTTTTTGACCGCACTGGTCGCTCTACGGCCGGGACGGTATCGCCTCGATGGAGTACCGCGTATGCGGGAACGCCCCATTGCCGACCTTTCGGACGCATTGGATCAACTAGGTATCCACATCTCGGCTCCGACCGGTTGTCCGCCGGTCGTTGTCGAAGGGGGTGGCTGGAAAGGCGGTATAATCCGGGTCAAGAGCGACGTTTCCAGTCAGTTCCTCAGCGGATTATTGCTCGCCGCTCCCTTCGCCGACTGCGACCAGACCACGTTCTCCATCGACGGCCCGGTTGTATCGCGTCCCTACATCGACATGACACTCGCCATGCTCCGGCAATGGGGATTGTCCGTGGACGGTCTGACAGTTCCGGGTCGCCAGCACACCGCGGTCACTTCCTATAACATCGAACCTGACGCCTCGGCCGCTAGTTATCTTTTCGCCGCAGCAGCAATCACTGGTGGTCGGGTCAGTGTGCCGGGGCTGAGGATGGATAGCCTACAAGGAGATGTCGGTTTCCTCGAAGCGCTCCATCGTATGGGTTGCCGGGTCGAACGGTCGCCCGAACTGACCGTCCACGGCGGGCCGCTTCGCGGGATCGATATCGACATGAACGCGATCAGCGACACCGTGATGACGCTCGGAGCAGTGGCCCTCTTTGCGCAGGGTCCAACCACGATTCGCAACGTAGCACACATCCGGCACAAAGAAACTGACCGTCTAGCTGCTCTGGCGACCGAGTTACGGCGACTGGGGGCCGAAATAACCGAAACAGCAGACGGATTGACCATTCAACCGCGTTCCTTGCAGGGAGCGACCATAATGACCTATGATGACCATCGGATGGCGATGAGTCTCGCCCTGGTCGGCCTGCGGGTACCAGGAGTGGTTATCAACGATCCCAGATGTGTTGCCAAAACCTATCCGGGTTTCTTCGACGACTTGTCGAGTCTGACGGGGGTTAAGTTGGAGAGAGTCCCCAGTTCTATCGGACTACGCGACTCGGGAGTAAGCTCATGACTGCTCTACTCGCGCTGGCTTTGCTCGCGCCGATCTCAGACACCCGAGAGCCGTACCGCGTTACGCTCGTTGTCAGTGTCGCGAAAAGTCGATTGCTAACCAAAGTGTTCCGCCAACAGGTCGAACGCGAGTTGCGGGATGGTTTGCAAGCCGCACTTGGCCCACTGGCCAAAGTAAGCGTGACGGCCTCGCATCCGCTCCTGGCGGACATTTGGGAGATCGGTCTCGATCGGGCGGTTGGGGGCTGTCGCGACCGTGGACCAGGCCAAACGCATTTCGTGACGATTGGTTACGACGGTGTACATTACGAAATTCAGACACGAATGCATGATGGAATTACGGGACTGGCTTCACCCGTGGGTCGATATGATACCACCCGTGATCGGGCCTTCGTAGCTCGACTCGCAGCTTTGATGATCGAACAAGATTTGGCACTGACCGGAACGGTCATCACCGAGCCAGACGCCGGACAGCAGGTAAAAGTAGAGTTGCGCGGTGGATTATTAGGCGAGCTGTCACGCTGGATTAAAAAGGACGTCTTGTTCAGCCTGACCAGCGTGCCTTCCTCTGGACCGGGACGCTTGCAGCCGTTTTTGTTCCTCCAAGTTGTAAGTCCACCGCAAGAGGGAGTCTGCGTCTGCCGCGTGTTGCGACGCTATCGCTTGACCGCACTGACGGGAATGACTGCGACCTTGATGCCCACACGCTCTGGACCGTTGCGTTTGAGGCTGATGCAAGAAGGACCGCGAGGGCTGGTGCCTCTCAACTCGCCTGTTACCCTGGAAATTCGCCGGCATGGATTTGAAGGCGAAATCGGTTCGCTGTTGCGCTTGCCTGCATCGGGTAATCGCGATGTTGACACGTTGAAACGCGGCGAGCAGGGCCGATTCGATCGTGTCGCGTTTGTCAGTGTGTTAAGTGGTACGAACGTCCTGGCTCGCGTGCCGGTACCGTTGATTGACGAAGGCGTGATCGTAATCCCGGTGCCGACTGTGAACGAAGAAGAAGGTGGGATCCAGGATCGTTTTCGCATGTTGCTGCGTAACGCAGTTGACGCGGAACAGGTCCAGGGCAGCATGTTCGAGGATATCAATAAACTGACGAAAGAACCAAGCAAACGCGGCACCGCTATCGCCCACGTCAAGGAAACACTGGCCCGACTGCGAGATGATCATGTACGTCTCAGCAAGGAACGCGAAGCCGTAAGAATCGAAAGTGAGAAACTGAAAACCAAACTCGATTGGAAAATAGTCGATCAACGGTTGGAAAGACTACGCTCGGGCGAAAAAGATTTGTTGGTTCATGTCAGTAATCTCGAAAAAATCGAACGCGAAGAAAACGACCCCAAACGCCGTGAATGGCTCATCAAAAAAGCCGAGGCCGATTCGTTGGTCAAACAAGCCGACGTAGCCGAGGCGTTGAAGATTTATCGATCAGCACCGGAAGAATTCAAGACCGAGGAATATCGCAAGTTTGTCGAGACATTAGAAGCTAAGTGGAAACCAATTGATGAAGAACATGCCAAAGCCCGCACTTTCATTTACGAGCGATGGGGAGGCATGTCAACCAACGGTATAAAGGATAATCTCGCCGAGGCGAAAAAATCATTGCAGACATGCATTAGTGCAGGCGATCTTTATGGATCGGCCAAGTTTCGCGACCTTACACTAAAACACGTTGTCCGTATGGACTCTGAGCTTAAAGCGCTCAAGCCGGATGTCAACGCTGATGACGAACAACCCGCAATGATCATCAAAGAACTATTTCCTGAATTGCGAAAAATGGTCGAAGATGCCGAAGCAGCAGCAGTAAAGTGAGGGTAGATAGAGATGCTCATCGGCCAAGTATGTGATTTCGGCAACGATGGGGACGCTCACTATCGTATTCATGCACCAAGCCGTTATTTGGGCAAACTGCCTGGTGTGTATACTGTCGATTGTCATTTTAGCCATCGGCGTTTATCCCAAGTCATTGAATGCGCCGACGTGTTGGTCATTCAATTTGTCAATGATTGGGATTTCCTATCCATCTGCGACTATCGGCGACGAAACAGTAAAATAACGATTTTCGAAGCAAACGATTATTTTTTCGATCTACAACCTTGGAGTCCGATCGTCTCGGGATGGTGTGACCGTGAAACACAGGAATTGTATCGACAGTTAATCATTCACGCAGACGGAGTGCAAACCAGTACGCATTTTCTCGCTGACAAATGGCGAATTAGCGGAGCGCGACAAGTCACGGTTTTTGAAAACCATATGACGGACATTCCTGATCTAGTATCAATGCCTCATCGTCCATTCACTGTTGGTTGGGCTGGTTCGCCTGGACATTTTGCCGATCTTTTGCACATAGTACCTGCCCTACAGACTTGGTTGGAGCAACATCCAGAGGCCCGATTGGCGATCATGACCAACGAACTGGCTCAATCGTTTTTTCGGTTGCCCGCTCATCAGTTGGTTTTTCAAAACTTTGGGCCTCTTGAGCAGTATCTCCATTTTTTGCGATCTCTCGACGTCGGCCTGGCTCCTCTGCTTCCTACCGACTACAACCGCGGACGATCCGATGTGAAATATCTAGAATATAGTTCACATGGTGTCCCGGGAATTTATCAATATCTCGAACCATATCGCGATATTGTAAAAGATGGCCAAACAGGTTTTTTGTGCCGATCACCATCCGAGTTGATCGAGAAGCTGGACGAGTTATACAAGAATCGCGAGCTACGCGAACGAGTGCGGGCCAATGCCTACGCCTACGTCCGAGCCGATCGGTTGCTTGAAAACAACATTCGGCAGCGTCTCGACTGGTATCGCTCGTTCAACTCGTCCACCATGTCCGACAAATCTCTCTTCCTTCGAGACTTGCAACCACATCGCGAAAGTCCGGCCACTGCCTACTACACTCTCAGAGCCGAACAATCGGAACAGCAGTTCTTGACGGCGTCGAAGGAAACCCAACCACACCTATCGGTACCATGTTTGCTATCGTTATTGGAGCAACTACCGGATTACGGAACGGCTGCATCTTTATTGGTGCATAAGCTCAATGATCTTCGCCGACCTCAGGAAACATTGCTTCGACAACAAATTCTCTCTCAAATTGCTCCGTATGCCATGAAGTGGCGATTGGAGATTTGTCGAGCTTATTTCCTTATCAATGATACTACCAAGGCATTTAATGAACTCGAACAGTTACTGCATCTTTATCCATATTTTTTACCGACTTGGAAATATTATTTACGGTTATTGGCACTGACCAATCACCCAGATAGCCAAAAAGTAGCGACTCGCTGCCTTGCTTTATTCCCGCACTGTTACCCAATTGGCATTCTTGCGATCGACAATTTTCCATTTTCAGAACGCTTCGGAATCTTGACCAACATCATCATACACAGCACCGAGCATGTAGCACCTTTTGAGTATCACCATGCCCGTCGTATCTTCAGAAAAGCCGTACTGGAGCTCATCGGGAATAAACCGGTTTCAGGTCAGACCATTGCTTTATTACAAGCCGTGTGTAAACGCTTTCCGGAGTCGATGCAGCTAAGGCATTTATTAGCCGAACATTTGCAACACATGGGACAACATCAAGAAGCCCTTGATGAATACGCACGGGTCGTGGAGATGCAGATGATCCACATAATCGGTCAGGAAGAAAATAGAACGAATTCCATTCCTTATCTGTTGCAATTCGCTAACTACATTCAGAAGGTATCGAGCGTGCCGGATGGTCACGAATACTTTGAATCACTCCGGACTTAACATGTTGATCATCATTTGATCAATCTGGCGTCCACCCAATTGACCGAAGCTCCGACCGGACCTCGCTCGGTGTAGCGCACCTGAAGAGTCAGCGTCTTTGCTCCTGCCAGTTGGATGCTGAGTGCGAGAGGTTGACCTAGTAGGTCGCGCGGTCCAATATCTGCCGCTTTACCGTCAAGCAACACGGCGATTCGAACCTTGCCCCCACGTCCTTCAATTTCGTCCAGCCCGACCATCGCCTCGAAACGCCGAAACCCCTTCACGTCAAATGTCAACGCAGTCCCGGCGGGGAGCCCAAGCCCACGATCCCAGGAGCCGCCTAATCGCAAATCGCGACCATTCACAGTTACATCAACTCCATAACGAAGATTTTCATCAAGATAAGGCGTATGGGTAAAATTCAGTGCTTCACGCGATGATAACGGAACGTCCGCTCCTCCCAATACTTCCAAGCGTACCAGCCGTTCCAGCGGCACTCGCAGCGTAGCGCCGAACGTCGTCTTACCCACGAATTCGTCGCGCTGGAGCATCGCCGAACTCAACACGAACCGTCCACCTGGCGACATCTCCGAAGGCATCACAATCACATGAGCTTGTGGTCCTTTGGCTGAAGCGGCCGACTCCGCTGCTACAAGCACCGCCGACACTTGCGACCAGCGAGATTTGGTAACTTTGCGGTCGCGCTCGACTTCGACCTCGGCTTCCAGAGCATTGAGCGTTCCTTCGATGCGATCCCCATTACAGAGGTGAACCTGATCACGTGTCGGTCGAACCCCGACTAACCGACGCCGCGCTCGCTCGGGAAATGCTTCCCCATCCGGGGCGGTACGCCACACCACCGTCACAGAAGACAACGGAACCGCGACAGGCATCGCCCCTAGATCAGGGTGCCGGATTAACAAGTCGTCATTTTTTAATCGAATGCTTGTAAATGGAATCCGCGAACCATCGACTAGTATCAGATGCTCACCTCGGGGTAGTTCCGGCAAGGTCATCGCCTCACGACGAAGCCATAATAATTCGCCTACCGGAATAGTCCGTCGAACCTTTGAACCTATCTCCACATCCAGTCCACTTACCGAGGTCAGTGGACCACG
Source organism: Planctomycetia bacterium (assembly GCA_009918525.1). Classification (GTDB taxonomy): domain Bacteria; phylum Planctomycetota; class Planctomycetia; order Gemmatales; family Gemmataceae; genus RGDT01. Next base: position 10,642 of record RGDT01000052.1, on the reverse strand, counting down.
AACGTCTTTCCCGGAGGCTGTGCGTGCGTGAAACAGAGGATCATCAGCTAAAATCACTAATAACAGTGCAAACATTTCTCTAGCTCCTCACCGACTCCGGTTGATACCCCCCTACTGGTTTTACAAAGCCGTTTTTGGTGAGGGCAAGTGCCGCTTCGTGGTACTCTGTGCCGAGTCGCAATGCTTGGTGAGCATCGAGTTGGGCACGAAGTGCTTCACCAACCCGAGAATATACAAATGCGCGGTAATACAATACGTCGCCGTTATCAGGGAACGACGCAACTAATCGAGAACAAAACGCAACCGCATCCGCCGTTACATCGTCGGCCCGATGATCCTGGGCTAGGCGGTGCAGTGTCGCGGCAAATGGATGCCGGTCGATAGATTGAAAACCAACAAAGTATGCACAGCGGCGGTGAAACTCCTCAAACTCCGGCCCCGTCAACGGTTGGGGCGGGACAAGTTGGTATCCTGGCCCCCACGCCTGAAACGCACCTTCGCGTTCCTCGACCGAATGCACTGTGAAACATTCCCAGAGGTAATACCCGGTAGGACGCGGTAATTTCACAATCAAATATACCGTTCCGCTGACAGCCTTTTGAACCGCGCGGATACGTGTCGTGATCGCTAACTCTCGCTCAATGAACGGCCGCTCGCCAAACGGCACCCAGCCGAGTTTTTCGGCATTGTGGTACTGGAGGAAAGCGGCCATATCTTTATCACTTTTGAAGGATTGGTAAATAGTTGTTCGGAACCTGGAGGATGATACAGGCCATCGCTGTCCCATAGTGGCTGCAAATCTGATCGACCCAGCTACCATCAGCGCTTTGCCTGTCGAGGAGCTCATCGCGAATTGCTGGATACCATTCGTTCCAGTAAGCTCCACCAGCCGTCCACATTGCTTGTACGGCATAATAGTGACCGTAGAAGTAATGCAAGTCCGGGCGACCGAATCGGCCTACGGGTTTGTTACGGGCTAGAAATTTCAGGCCTTCTTCCACTTCGGGTCCTTTGTAGATTCCGGCGGCGTTTAAGGCGCAGACACCCGCTGCTGTACGAGCGAAGCCCTGGACACCGCCACCACCTCCCCCGCGCTTCATATATCGGAACCAACCTTCACGACGTTCCTGACACGCCTTGACGTAGGCCGTGCAGTCGTCCACGGCTTTCTTGGGTATGCCGATGCCAGCGTTACGCGCTGAACGAAGAGCCATTATCTGACAAATAGTGACCGATAAGTCAGCGTCACTGCTGCCTGGTTCATATCGCCATGCTCCTTCACCGTTGCGCCGCTGGGCTGTTAGGATCAGGTTGATAGCTAGACGTAGTTTGGCGCGTAGCTCTTCGCGGAGGACCCGATCGTGAACCATACCGTAGACTTCGCTCAAGAAGAGCGTCGCGAAGCCATGCCCGTACATCGGCCCATGTAGGCTGGCGGCTGGATTGTGCAAGAACCCTGGATTGCGTCCTAGGACATTTTCTTTGCCAAGAATGAACCTTACGGAATCTTGGATAATACGACCGTATGGACCACGACCGGGTTGCGAACCGAAACACATGAACGCCATACCGCTCAAAGCCGTGACTGCGACGTTACCGCGATAGCCACCAGTGCCAAAAGACCCCTCCCGGTCCCGATTACGCTGAAGAAAGGCCAATCCCCGAGAGATAGCGTCCTCCGTGCGTGCGGTGATCATGCCCTTGGAGGCAGATCCATCAGGGATACGTTCTTCGCCGCCTAATTCCTCCGGTGGATTGTCGCCGGGCAACCCCAGAACCAGTCCCGATGTTCCCAACAAACCGAGGCCACTCCTCGTCAAGAAACCGCGTCGCGACAGCATCGCTCAGTCTCCCTTCTTACGGCCTTTTTCGGCAATAGCTCGATAATATTTCTTGATGAGATCGTCATATCGCGGCATAAAGGGTTGCGGATTACTGTAAGCGTTCATTTCCGCACGCAACGATTCAGGCAGATGGCCCCAGATTTCTTTTGCTAACTCAGCGGGATTAAGTTTGTCGCTCATCGGACCACCTTTGACTGCTCTGGGTTCGTTGCCACCCTCGGCGGGCTTGGGCTGACTCTGTCCCATGCCTCCGGGTTGCGGTTGTGGTTGTGGTTGCGGTCCACCGGCCATCTTGGTTCCACCCGATTTCATTTCACGACGTTGACGACCAGCATTTTGGGCTTGTTCACGCGACTCTTTGCGCTGCTGAGCACGGGACTTGGATTCTTGCTGACCGCCTCCTTGCTGACCACCGCCTTGCTTACCACCTCCTTGCTTACCACCGCCCTGCTGACCGTCACCTTTGGGTTGATTTTCGCCTTTTTGACCCTGATCGTTGTTGTCCTGGTTCATGTCCGCAGCACCGCCCGCTCCACCGCCGCCTCCCCCTCCTTGTTCGCTGCGGCGAATAAGAGCGTCAATGTCCTTGAGGATGTCGCGTTGTTGTTGCTCGGTCGGTTCGCCCAACTCTTTGTTACTCAGTTTATCCTCGACAGCTCGCATATTTTTACCAATGCGTTCAAGAATATCCTTGTCGTCCTCGCCGGGGTCGCCGCGTTCGCCATCCTCGGGAACGATCGGTTCATCCTTAGCAGGCGCTTCTTTACCCTTGAGTCCTTTAACGGGCGGTTCCTTACCCTTGACGGGGTTGGGTTCGTCTTTCTCTTTGGGCAGCTCTTCCTTGGGTAATCCCATTTCCTTTTTAACTTCCGGGGGAGGTGCACCGTCGCGTTTCTTTTTCTTTAAACGCGGAGGCTCAGCCGGTTCCTGTGCAACAAGAGCACACACGGCAAACGCCATGAAGAACAATAGGACGGATCGACGATTCATTTTTCGTTCTCCTTCTTGGCGTCTTTTTTGTCGTCCTTCGCTTCCGGGTTAGGCATTTCGCCCGGTGGACGGGTCATCTGCTCTAGGAGGTCGGCGACTTCTTTCTGTTCACGTCGAATATCATCAAGCTCAGCTCGCCCCTTGGCGTCCAATCCCTCAAGATTCGGATTCTTTCGGCGGAAGTCCTCCGTTCGACGATTGACCTCTTCTTGAAGCGACCGCAACAATTTTAGCTGGGCCATGGGCGGTAGACTATCATCGCCGCCACCACCCCCGCCCGCGTTACCGTCATCTCCACCACCGCCTGGAGGTTCGCCAAGAGGACGTCGTTCGTTTTGGGCTTCCTTGAGCGAGTCGAGCAGTTGCGAAAGCCTGCGTAAAGCGTCTTGTTGATGGCGATTGAGTTCGACATCGGGTAGCGTGTCCGGAGCGGGTTTTTGGGTTGCCATTTGTTGGGCCCGCTTGCCTCCCTGGTCCATCGAACGAGATGCACGCTGAAGAAGTCGCGAGAAAACTGGTGATCCAGACAGTTCGCGACGAGCGACGGTATCCGTCTCCTCACCCAGCCCTGACTGGTTATCACCCAATGACTGCACGCTTTTACTCAGGCCTCGCGTCCAGTTATTTTGTCGCTGAACGGTCTCCTGAACGCGTTTGGCCTCCTCAACGTGTCCTTGTTGCCGTTCCCGAAGGTGTTTAATAGTGTCCGCAACACGGGCCAGTTGTTCGCGAGCGAGTTCGTCCTCCGCTTTTTTTCGGGCCTTTTCAAGTTCGCGACGGGTTTCTTCGAGACGGTCCAGAACATCTTCCTGTTTTTCGTCGTCCTGTTTTCCACCGCGCTGCAGTTGACGGCCGGCCTCAGCCATTTCTGCGCCTGCCGCTCCAAGAGCTTGTTTAGCGCGTTGATTACGAAGTCGCGAGAGGTCTTTTAGTAATTCCTCGGTTTTCTCTTCGAGTTGCTTTTGTTGCTTGGCGAGCCGCGCGAGTTCTTCGTTGCGTTTTTTCTCGTCTTTTTCCTTTTCGGCTTCGCGGATTTTCTTTTGGAGCTTTTCTTGTTCATCCATTAGCTGCTCGACTTTTTTCTCCGCTTCGCGAAGCTTTTTGGCTAGGCGATCGAGTTCCTCTTCGCGTTTCTCCTCTAACTTCTTTTCGAGTTTCTCCAGTTCGGCTAATGCTTCGCGTTGACTTTGACGAGCATCATTAAGCTGATTTTTAGCGATCGCTTCCTGAGCCTTACGCATCTTACCGGCTATTTCGCCCTGATCGATCTGGTTTGCCGCCTCTTTCATGGCCTTGGCTCCGTCGGGGTCTTTGTCCCCACGCTCCTCGGCGAGGCGTTTCATTTTACCGGCCAACTGTTCGGCCTGTTCGGTGAGTTTCTTTTGTTTCTCCGCTGCCTGCTCGAGGGCGGACTTTTGTTCGGCATTCAATTCGTCCGGCGATTTACCGGCGATATCTTTCTCTTTCTTTTCAATTTCATCCAGTTCGGCCATCGCCTCGCGTTGTTTTTGCAACAGTTCGCCGGCTTCACGACGTGCTTCGCGTGTGCTACCCGATGGTTCGAGATCCTGCAATAACGACGACAACGATTTCTCGACTTCTTCCTGTGCTTTGCGTGCTTCGCCTATCTCTTCGCGCACCTTCGACGAATCAACCGGTTTTCGGGCTTCATCACGGGCGGCATCGGCCTGCGCCTGCTTGTCTCGGGCTTTTTCCTGTTGAGCCAGTGCCTCGCCACGAGCCTTCTTGGCTTCCGCCTCCCATTTTCCCTTTTCCTCGGCATTTCCCGAATTATCCGCTTTCGCCTGGGCCTGTGTTGCTTTTTCCTCCAACCGCTTAGCCTGATCCAAGGTAGCTTTCGCTTCACTTTCAGCCTGTTTGGCTCGCGTTTCGAGTTCGGCCATCCGCTCCTGGCGAGCTTGTGGGTCCTGCAAGTCGGACAGCCTCCTGGCGTCGGCTAGTTTCGGCTCGATCTGCTCAAGCTCTTTTTCCGCCAACCGATCCAGTTCCTTCTTCACTAGAGACGCTCGTTCCATCGCATTGCTTTTATCCAAACCGTTTTGCTTCAGGGTGTCGCGCAGACGGTCTATCTCCGCTCGCAAGCCTTGCTTGTCGTCGCCCACCTTATCACGCACTTGCTTTTGTGCTTCCATCGCCTCGGCCATTTGTGCCGCTTGACGTTTCAACTCGGCCGCTTCTTTTGCTAATCCTTGAGCCTGTCGTCGTAGCTCGGCCGACTTGTCCTGGTGCTTTTGTCGTTCAACTGGGTTATCGGCCTTTTGCGCTTTGTCTTCTTCAGCTAGCGCATCGTCCCCGAGTTTTTGGGCCTCGAGTTCGGCTTTTTGGGACTCTCGCTCGGGTGAGATTTTGCCATCTTTTCGCAAGCGATTTTCGATCTCGGCCACTCTTTCGCGGGCCTCACGCTGCTTATCGCGCACGCGTTGAATTTCCTGCTGTAACCGCGTTTCTTCTTGGTTAAGCATCAGGTTTAGCGTCGAGCGGTCGATGATCCGTATCTCGACTACGTGACTCCGGCCCGGATCCTTGGGTGTCACGTCGTCGAAATCATCGGCCACGGCCTGAATGATGACCACATCATCTTTCTTCAGCGCCGAGCCATCGGGGTGTTTGATCCGCGAGAGCGCCAACGTTCGCATCACTTCCACACGCGGCAACCGCAACCGGGGCACCGGATGTGCCACGGCGGCAACGCCGAGCCACGCCCCTAGTTCCGCGTTCAGTCCGCGTTGGTAGTCATAGAGCGAAAGTGCTTGTACCGGTCCATCGATATTCATCCGGTATTCCAATCGAGACGAACGTACCGCAAACATCGAGTCCTCAACAATCACCTCCAACGGAATGTCGGCGTCCGGCAGTACACTCAGCACATCGCGAGACGGCGATGGTCTCTCTAGTTTGACCACCGGCGCGGGATCGGCCTTAATGCGCAATTCATATTGGCGACTATTTTCGAGATCGTTTTCGTCTTCGAAGTGCAGCGTATAGCTACCGTGAATCACAGGGCGAAAGCGAACCGTCAATGTACGACGATCCTGTGACAATTGGGCCGGGACCGGGTCGAACGCCTGCCGTGCCAGAGCCATCGTCGAGACCACCGACAACGGCTGAGTTGCCGATAACGGCGACAACATCAAACCCGTCAGGGTTTCGCGAATCTCCGCCTGGTAGACGATCCAGGCTCGCTTGAGGGGCCGATCGGTCGCTGCACGATATTCCACCACCGAACCTGCTACGGCATCGACGTTACCGTTTCCGTGTGGCATCCGGTGGGGAGAAGGAAGGTCCGTGTAGGCTGGGTAAATCAATGTCAGTTGGGGAGAAGGTTTACCATCCAGATTGTCGAGTTGCGGCAAGGGCAACACTTCAACTCGGTATTCGTCCGTCAAGGCATCATTCACCGCTAAGCGAAAGCGAAACGACCGGGTCACTTCGTCAGATTTCAGGCTGAGATGGAAACGCTCGATTCCGCTTTCATCGGGTTTGATGGCAAATGGTCGTCGTTGGACGCTCAAACCATCGAACGCCAGATCCAACGAACCTTCTTTGGGTACTACCCCTCGCACGATGCCGGATACACGATACTCGCGGTTACGACCGATCCGCAACACAACCGCATCAAGTTCCAGTCTCGTCTTCTTGGGCCATTCCACGCGGGAAAACGGCGTCGCCAGTCGCCACACGGCCTTGGCCGACAGTTCGGGCACCGCCAACGCAAAACCGATGCACACCACCAGAAAGGCAATAGCTCCTAGCGATGCCGAGCGTAAACCCTTGCGATCAACGATCTTGTTGAAATCGAGGCCAGCGACTCGGCCGATGGTACGGCGAACCATTTCGCGACGCATGGGTGCCGACTCGCCCTCAGCGGTTCGGCTTGAATCGAGAAACTGGACGGTACTGGCGAGGGCATCATTGAGCGTCGGGTGACGCTCCTCTATTCGCAACGCCAGCGATAGATCATCCATCGGCTGTGACAAAGGCGCAAGAAGAAATTTCCAGAAAATAAGCCCTATACCGCTGACAAGTCCCGTCAGTATCACCGCCCGGACCAGCGGATACAGATCGTAAAGATAGTCGATCAGCCCGGCGACTAAAATCACGACCAGGAACAACGCGACCACATAAGCGAGGCCGCGCAAACTCGCTACGAATCGTAATTGACGACGTAGCGCGGCGAGTCGTCTACGGAGCTTATCACCTTCGCTCATCGCCATGGCCCCTAATTACATTTCAGCTGCAACATCATTCACCGTCACATACGTTTCCGGCACTGATGGGAAAGCAACTTCATTCTCTGTCGCTTACGGTTCAGGCTCCATTACTATTATAACAGGTTCTTCTGTTTGCGCAGCAGCCATTCGGATGTGAACAATCCTAAGGCCAGCAGAAACAGCAGGCTAGAGTTCCACACAACCACGGGAGGACCGGCGACGTTGACCGAGATTCGCTCGCCGTCAGGTAATTCGTCGATCAATCGCTCCATTCCGTCGAGCGTGTAGAATCTCCCTTTACTGATCTCGGCTGCCTTTCGCATCTCGTCTTCGTTCATCCGCAGGAATTCCATTTCTCCCGGTGGAGCAAGCACCTTACATGCCGCTTGAGGACGAGGTTTGGTAGCCGGTTCACTCAACCCGAAGCGATATTCACCTTCGGGAGTTTGCGTCAAGGTCGCCTCGAAAGTAGCCCGAGAACCTTCCAACCGCGTCAATTGCACGATTCGCGACTCTTTATCGGTCGGTTTGCCCGGTAGATTACGCTCTACCGTTACACGAACCTCGGTATTGTCCGCAGGCGGTTTTTCATCGTCGGGAAAGCGAACCATCATCTTGATCGGCTCGCCTCGGCGGTAGGGTGTTTGGCGATCCAGACGCAACTCGATCCGCCCGACCTTGCTCCGGGCCATATACCGAACCGTTTGAATCCAGAACTGGTTGTAGTGCAACTGATCCTCACGCCAGTTCCATCGCCACGTTTCGCTCACCCCCAAAAACATGCAGCGACCCGCACCCGCGAAATGTTGCAGAATCAGCGGCAATTTCTCTGATTTCTTGCCGATTTTCGCCGTGGGATGTACAGCCAGGACTTCGGCCGCTCGTTTGGGCTGGAAACCTTCGGGGTACCAGAAAAACTCTTTGAGACGACCCCCGATTTCCTCGTTTTCCTTCTCGTCGGGGCTGAACCGAAAGATCGGGTGCATCCGCCCGGCAGGTGTTAGTTCCAGTCGGAAGGGATCAACTCGCTCTTCCTCTGCATCGTCCACCTCGTTCACCATGTCGAGAGGCAGGACATCCCTGAGCGGGGAGTTCCGATAAGCACGCGGGCTAAATCGCTCGCCGCCCATCACCAACAACCCACCGCCGCGCTCTTGAACCCATTCCGCAACATTCTTCAAGTGATCGGTCAATGGTTCTGGGTCCACGTCGCCCAAGATAATGACGTCGTAGCTCCATAAGTCTTCTTTCGCCGTATGCGTGTCCGCCATTCGGAAGGGTGTGGGGAAGTTCGGGATTAAAGTCCGATCCTGTAGCGGGGCGTCGGTATCGCCGTCGCGTAGCAATACCCGCAGATTCACCGTTTTATTCCCTTTGACTCGGTTGCTTTCGCGTTCGAGTAGTGTCTTAAGATAGTGATACTCGTAACGACGATAGCCCTCGACGTACAGTACGTTGATTTGCTTGGCTTCACGCACGAAAACCGTCTTTTCAACCTGATTATTCTCCTTGTCGATTTCACCTTCTACGAGCGGTGTCCGAACCACGTAGACTTTCTCTCCCGTCTCGGTGGGACGGTGAATCAATCGAACCTTCACCGTGCGGGCATCGCCGCCGGCCATGACGGTCTTCGTGTCCAGCGGACGGTCTTTGCCCTTTTCATAGAGCGAGACAGGAAAACTTCCGTTGTTGAACCCCTGGGCGGTTAACTTGACCTCGAAAACAATACGGTCGTTCACGTACACCGCGTCTTCGGCTTGGAGATCGTGCAGATAGAGGTCTTTCTGTTCATGGGCGTCTCCAATTCCTATAAAGAATAAAGGCACGCGAAGCGAATCGGCATACTTGGCAACACGTTCCAGCCCTTCACCTTCGGTGATGGCTCCGTCACTGAGAACTACCACCGCTGCCAATGAGGAACCTCGGAAATCGTTGAGCACTTGACGAATTGCAACACCCAACTGGGTTGAATCGTGTTCTGCCTTGGCTCGCAGGGCGTTGATTGCCCTCACGGCAGCCTCAACTTCGCCGGGATTCGTCAGGTCGGCGAGGCGTTGCGGACGCGAGGCGAAACGGTAGACGTGCAGCCGGACCTTGCGACGGTTGAGCCATTCGCGTAGAACGTTTTCATCCTTGGCCAACAAAGTCTGAGCTAGGCGAAGACGGTTGGCGGGAGTCGCTCCTGGTGTGCCGGCGAGTAATCTGGTTAGATCTGCCTTTTCTTCGTCGCTCAGGTCTGCCTGACGAGCAAGAGTGTCGGCTGCGTCTTTGATCCGCGGTTGTCGATAGGCATCGAGTGTACTCATGGACGCTGAGTCATCGAGCAGGATCACCACGTCGGGCCATCCCTGTCGCTCGAAATAGAGACGCAACTGAGGCAGAAATACTGCCAACATCAGCAAAACGAGGCCCATACGCAATGCCAGGATCAACGAACGAAAACGGCCGCTGACATCGTTGCCCTCATTCCAGTACACCACTCCTATCCCCACCGCCATGAACACCAACACGGTACCGGCCAGCCACGGATCGGCTTTGCCGTCGTAGAAATAGCTCATGTATTCCAGCCGCCATCGGCTGTTTTCACCGGGAGTCGGTGGGGGTACGCCCATGCTACGTTCGACAATAGACCGCAACGATTCGGGCAGAAAGCCGAGAAAATCACCCGTGAAAGCGTCGTGAATCAAAATGAACCCCACCCCGGCCATGCCCGTCAGCAAAAGCCAGGGAGCAATCTGAATCACTTGTTGCCAGAATGCACTCTTGATCGGCGGGCCGTCTTCGGGCAGTCCGGCACTGGCTGAGTAATGCCCAAATCGCCAGGCCAGGACAACCTCGATCAGCAACAGACCAAGCATCACCAGCAACAGCACACGAGCCACGGGTGGCCCCTGGGGGGCATAGGTCACTTCCGCGGATTCAACCCCGGCGGGAGTGGCATGGACGATATTGGCCAGATCACGCGTAACCTGAATATCCCACTCAGGATACGTCTTTTCCAGTTCTTCACGGCTCGTGCGTGCTAGATTGCTCTCGCTGGCCTGTTGATCCTCGCTCGTCGCTGGCACATTCACCGCGACCAGATACTCTTTGGGAGACGAGCCGAGCGTTACACGATACACCCCGCTCAGATCGGTTTCTGCGAACCGCATCACGCTACCATCGCCTAACGGCTGAATCGGCACGCGACGAGGTGTATCGTCCACTTCGCCCGCATCACGCGGCGAGTCAATCACGGCTTCGGCTCCGGCCGTCTGAGCGTCCAGGTGCAATTCGATTGGTTCGCCGACCGTCAAGGCTCGCTCACGTAATCGGGCACCGGCTGCGTAATAAAGCGTTTCCTGCATCAACGGCGGAAATGCGGGGGAAACCGGCCAGCCGCCCCAATCGGAATTGAGTGTCGTGGTGATGAGCACTACCCTTCCCCGACCGGAGGTCATCCGCTCCGCATTATCCCCATCGACGCGAGTCGGCAGAGGCGGTCGCCATTCGATCATCGCAGCGATTGCTGGCAGTCGGCGTCGCTGCTCGTGGTTGCAAGAGCGCATCACGAAACGATGGGCCGGCTGGATGCCT
>RGDT01000510.1 GCA_009918525.1 Planctomycetia bacterium | reverse complement strand
CTCGCTGTGCAGTTTCATCAAAACGAACCGTACGACCGATTTGTCGCGAAACTCCTTAGAGCCGAAGAAGAAGGTTCGCAACTTTTCTTCGCCACTCATCGCAATACCGACGAGTTGACAACAGCCGTGACGCGGTTATTCTTGGGCACCCAGTTGCAGTGTGCGAAATGCCACGATCACCCGTTCGAGCCTTGGACGCAAAAAGACTACCACGGCATGGCGGGCTTCTTCGTGCGTACTTTCGTGGTCGATGGTGGAGGTCCGCCCAACGATAAGAGATATTTTGTAGGTGAGAAATCGACGGGCGACGTGTTGTTCTCACTGCCCTCGAAAGATCCGAAAGTCAAATCGAAGGGTGAACCAGTAAAGCCGAAATTCCTTGGAGGCGTCGAGCTGAAAGAACCCCAGATGCCAATGAACTTCAAGGAACCAAAATTGAAAAATAATGAGCAACCACCGAAACCTGCCTTTTCACGGCGGGAGAAGGTCGTTGACTGGATCACCCAACGATCCAACCCCTATCTCGCCAAAGTGGCAGTAAATCGCGTCTGGGCCCAGTACATGGGGCGCGGTCTCGTGCATCCCGTCGATGACTTCAACTCGCAGAACGACCCGAGCCGGCCGGAGTTGCTCAAAGAGCTTGCCGACCAGTTTGTCCAACATCATTTTGACCTGAAGTGGCTGGTCCGCGAAATCGTCAACAGCCAAGCCTATCAGGCCGCGGACACGGGGCCGGCCACGGAGGCACTACCCATCTTCTACGAGCGCGCTCGCGTTCGTCCTCTCAGTGCCGAAGAATTAACGGCCTCTCTAGGTGTGGCGACCGGCCACAACCCCGACTGGGCAACCAAGAATAACGCTATGGACCAGGTTTTAAAGTTTTTCGGCGAACCGACTGACGGCCAAGGAAGGTTTCAGGGAACATTAGCGGAGCACTTGTTCTTGAACAACTCGGACCAACTTCGCGGCCTCTGCCAGCCACGCAAAGACAATTTTGCAGAGAAGCTGGTTAAGGGCACTGAGTCATGGGATACCAAGGTAGATCGCATGTTCCTCGCCGTGCTCAACCGAAAGCCGACCGATGTGGAACGGATGCGATTCGTTAAACACCTGCAGAACGGCTCAGACACCAAAGCAACCGCCCAACGGATCGAAGAGGCACTATGGGCACTGGTATCCTGTTCTGAGTTCAGATTCCACCGCTAGCACCATATAAACCATAAGGGGAAACACCATGTTTGATGGCCGCAATAGCCCCGA
>RGDT01000509.1 GCA_009918525.1 Planctomycetia bacterium | reverse complement strand
CCCAGCCCCCTTCGATGGGGATTTGTATATTGCCGTCGGAGTCTGGCGGGGCTACCCCGATGATATCCACGGTCACGACCACTTTGCTGCGGCCTATCTTTCCGTATCCTACGGCCGGGTCGCCGTTGGTGCGGCTGAACCCGGCTTCCAACTTGCCTTCCCCGTTGTTGCGGTGCATCGTCATGACCGGCGCATTGTACGTCAGCCAGCTGTTGTCCGTAAACTCGATGTTAGAGGCCTGCGGGTCAAAAAACAGGGGGTTGAAGTTCAACTCAAACGAAAACCCGTGCAGATCGGTGACGGGATGCTCTTCATCGCCAATGAGCAGGTCCAGGGACACTTCCTGGCCCGGCTCCACGAAAATATCTCCTTCCAGGCGGATTTCATGCTCGGAAACGGGGAGTTGCATCGGCACCAAGTTGCGCGTACGACCGTAGAAACGAGCGATGGCCACGGTATCGAGTGCAGTGATGAACCCGTCGCCGTCGCTATCCAGGTATTTGATTTCCGGCAACTCGCCGAAGATTTCGTCTTTCCATCCCTTTCCAGATTGCGCGTACCATACTTCTTGGTTGGCACCGGGGCGCGGGGCACCCGTCTCACCGAGGTACTGGCCGATGGAGAGCATGTCCTGCATATTGACCATTCCGTCGCGGTTAGCGTCGCCTACCCAGATACAATCGTCCACGCACATAGACTTGCCATCGCCGAAGGGAAGGATATCCATTTCGACCTTGATACTTTTCTGGTAGCGACAGGGCTTGGAGCCCAAGCCCGCCAGACAGTACGACACTTCGAACGCGTCGAACCCCGTACTGTTGGGGTTGGGCACGTACAACAGCACGTTGGCCCCCCGTATCCGGGCGGCGTTGATCAACGTATCTACTGTGCCCGGCAAATAGAGCAGGTTGCCCAGCCTGGCTTTTTGTGCGATATTGAACTTAAACCCGCTGATGGGTACATCGTAGCTGAGCACCAACGGCGTGTTTACCAACGTACTCATGCGGAACTTGGAGAACAGCGGCTCGAAGTTGCTGACCACGATGCGCACGGTGGCCTGCTCGGCCACACCCTTGCAACCCGGTGCCTGGCTGCGATAGGTGAATTCGTCCACCCCGACAAACCAGGAAGGCGCTTCATACGTCAGCAGGCCCGGGGCTCCATCTACGGGGCGCAACTTGCCGTACATCGGCTGCGTATAGCCCACACACCCCGTATTCAGTCCGTGCAAATCATTAGACAACACGTTGATTTCTATCT
>RGDT01000508.1 GCA_009918525.1 Planctomycetia bacterium | reverse complement strand
GTACTGGACAGTGCGGACAGTCTTGCCGTCGATGGTGTCGGTGCCCCAGCGATGGAAGCAACCGAGGAACTTCTCGATCGGCTTAGATCCACTCATCTCTACGTGTTTGGACAACGCCTCCCATGCTGGTCGAATCGCGGCGGCTGGGCCTGCGATCTTGAAGTCATCGACGAATACGAGCAATAGGATTTTAGTTTTGGCGTGCCAGTAGAGTGATGGCCAATTCTCGAACTTCTCATAGCCTAGAGTCTTAAGGAGGATTTTCTCGAGATGCTGTTCCCAGTGTCCCTGCGCTTCAGGGTGTCCGTATAAAGCCTTTCGGACAATCACGACTGGATCCCGATACTTCTCAAACGTCTTAGGCTGTAGTTCCTTCGGCAACCTTGCCCATGTGAGCACGTTCGAGTGAACGTTCCCTAGTTCGGCCTGCGTAAAGGCTTGAGTGCCGTCGTTCTGCTCACCCTTATTGCCCGGAAGCAAACTGTAGGCGTCGAGGATTTTGGATGCCTCGAGGCTAGCTGGGCTCGTCGCAAGTTCTTGGAAGATAGCAGTCGCATTGTGCTCGTCTGTGACCTGATCGCCACCGAACACTATTCGACCCTTGAACTTACGATCTGGGTGGCCTTCTGGTAATTCTGCGTTCTTCTCGACGACAATAGGGAAGATTCGCCCGACATGGACTTTGTTACCCTTTTGCTTTGCTTCTTTCGCAACTTCGTACCATTCCCTCACACTGGTGAGGTCCCAAGTGCCTCTGGATTTTAGCTTTTCAGCCTCGTCCGTGAGCGCTTTGAGGGCCTTTGGGTTGTCCTGCAATTCCTTCTTCTTTATTGAATCCTGGGACGATGAGCATTATAGTCTGCACTAGGGTCAAGTGGAAGAGCGGGAGCTGCTGGTACAAGGGCATCGTCATCACCCCCCTGAACGGAGGTGTCGCGAGCAACGGGGGCGTCACCACCGCCCGCTGCCGCGGAGGTGGTTAGCTGTTCTTGGTACTGTTCCCATCGTTTGCGAAGAGAAAGACGTTGCTCAGCTGACATGACGTTCCATACTTCTGGAAAGATGCCTGGTACCCGTTGACTGCCTTTTCGTCGGCGAATACGTCGATCACCGATGATCTCGAACTGGCCGCACTCGGAAATCGTGTACGGACAACGAGCAAATTCGACAGCAAGTGAATCTTGTACTGGTGATTCATCAACGGTATCTTCTGGTACGTGTTGCAAAGGTGGTTCGTTAGACTCAAACTCTTGGGCGATA
>RGDT01000507.1 GCA_009918525.1 Planctomycetia bacterium | reverse complement strand
GGGGCTTTGATCCTTGAGCGGTTCCTGTTTGCGCTCAAGGTACTCGGATGCTCGGTGAGCGTTCGCGGATGGCGTCACGCGCTGCTCGATGCCAACTAGAGCTTGATGTTCAAAGGGAAAACGGCCTTAAACGCGATGGACCGAGTGAACCTCCGTGCGTTGGGGTCACCAAAAATCAGATAGTAATCGTTCCCAGTTGCCCCCGATTTTCGCAGACTGAAATACGCGCTCTGGTCGTTGTCGAACTGGACGGCCCGGGCGCTCACAAAAACGTTATTCCCCAGGTCATATGAGCCGGTCAAAATGGCTTGCCGGCCGCGCTCAAAGTGGCTGACCCACTGGACGCTGGCGGATGCTTGGAGTTTGGGCGATGGCCGATAGCTGAACGAAGCTCCGGCAGATCGGTAGTTCTTTCCGCTGAGATCACCTTTTGTGACGTCTACCGAGACCCCCCAAACTGGGTCGTTGTTTGGATACGACAGGTATGCGCCCACGAGGCGATCATCGAATTGCTCAAACCTTGAGGTGGAGGCGTTGATGCCCGCCGCCCAGCCTGAACGCAGAGTTAAATTGGCATTCCCGTTCGCCTCGCGTCGGTACGGCAATCCGTTCTTTCGCCAATAGTAGTTGCCGTTAATGTTCCAGTTGGTCTCGAAGACGGGGCCCTTCTTGGGCCTCGAAAAGCGCCAGGTGCCGACGTTGAGGCCCTGATAGTCGGTTTCGAACTGGTTGCCCAGCCGAGGATAGTAATCCCGCTCCACGTTCGCAACGCTCATGTAAATCGAGCCAGTCGGGAGGTCTTGCGAAGCGCCGAAGTCCCACCGTGCTCCGGCGCCCTTCTTGGAATCCTTAGAACCTTGCACGTTGGTCCAATAGTTGAAGGCTCCTTGGCCCTGTTGGGCAAAGAAACGAACCGCGTCATTCGAACTATCCTTCTCACTTGAGCGCACGTGCGAGAGCTGGAAGGTGGTTCGGGGAGTCGGAGTCCGTGTGACGCTCGAAACGATGACACTTTGGTCGCCCGTATCCTGAAGGGCCATAAACCCAAATTTCGTGCGATCATCTGCGTTTCCGAAGACTCTCACGCCCGCATCAAACTGCCGCACCCGCTGTGAAGCAAAGGTGTTCGCGTCGTAACCGGTGTTAAAGAACCCGCGACCTTCGGCAAAGAACGGCCTTACCTCGCCCGCGAGCCTTTGAAAGTAGCCGAAATCCAGCGAGAGGATGTTGTTTTCGAGATTCCGAAAGTCTGGGGAAACG
>RGDT01000506.1 GCA_009918525.1 Planctomycetia bacterium | reverse complement strand
CACTACCGACGAGGAACGGCTCCGAACAGCTGCTCAGTCGGCGCAACGTCGCATGATCAAGTGAGGTACGCCACTCATGTTAATGCTCGTCTCTTTGACCGCTGTACGTTACGTCGTTAGCAGTGCTTGCAAATCGGCTGACGTTGGCCAAGGTGATTATCTAGCCGAGCAAGCGGCCCGCGCCGTTGGTGTCTTGCATCGCTATTTTGTCGATCCGAGTGGTCGGCTCACGAAAGCCATCTCGCTTGCCAACGAACGCTCATGGCAAGCCATAGAAATTGCCTTGGCCGGAGATTCATTTTGGGAGCGATGCAAAGCCACTTTCACTTCGGCGGAGGATCGTAACCTTAGCACTCAAGTACGCGACTTTTTAGATAAGGTGCCCTTAAACGAACTGCCTGGCAATCGTGCCGAGTTTCGTCGCGAATGCCTCGATCAGTTACGTCGAGCGCGACGCGCCGGGACACTATCGCGCGGCCAACTCGATCCGCGTAAGCTTGAACAAGCAGGTAGCTCGTTAGCCCGCTATGCCGATCCCAGCGCTCTGCTTCAGGCCGAATGGCAAGCCGTAGGGCGAATGGCCGACGAATTACGACCGAATTATCCGCTGCTAGCGCAATTTGTCGGGCTTCAAACCGGGACGGAACTGCCGTTGCTGGCCGTCGCAGCCCGTTATTATTTCCGTCGTGCGGTGGAGCAAGACGCGGAGTTAGCCCGTGGACTCTCTTTCGCTCGACTAGAAGCCATTGGCTCGGCTCAAGATGCCGGTTTCGCGCGACTCGAAGGACTGTTTACTCGTCATGCCGATCGTCTCGAAGAACTTCTCAACGGTCTTTTGGTTGTCGCGGTCGAAACTCGCCAGAGCGTTCAACGAGTCGAAGAACAATTAGCGGCTTACCAGCGTCAGATCGAAGAGTTGATCCAACGCTTAGGAATGCAGCATCAGAAAGTTCAGAGCAAAGATTCTCTTTTGATCAAAACAGACGAAGAAAGGCGGTTGATTCGCGAAACACTGAATCGTTACCGGACATTGCCGGAGGATCAACGACGCAAATGTCCGGAATTGCTCAGTTCCGTCGCCCAACTCGAAAACGCCGCCGGTGATCATCAGCAAGCGTTGCTCGATTTTCAACTGGTCGCTGAAATAGCCGGCAACGATAAACCTATGGAGGCTCAAGCCCACTATAACGCCTATCGGGCTGCTCTGGAACGCGCGGGCACCGCCAAAACCCGTGAAGATGCCCAGGTAGCGTATGGGGTG
>RGDT01000505.1 GCA_009918525.1 Planctomycetia bacterium | reverse complement strand
ATGCCACTCCTCGATGTTCAGCCGTTCGATCTGCCAGTGCCCGATCTGCTGCCAGTGCCCGATCTGTGGCTACCTTGTGTCGTGCTATTGTTAAATGCCACTCCTCGATGTTCAGCCGTTCGATCTGCCAGTGCCCGATCTGCTGCCAGTGCCCGATCTGCTGCCACCGTGTGTCGTGCTTTTGTTATATGCCACTCCCCTATGTTCAGCCGTTCGATCTGCCAGTTGTTGATCTGTTGCCGTTCGATCTGCTTCGGCCCGATCTGCTGCCACCGTGTGTCGTGCTGTTGTTCCGCCTACACTTACTCCACATATCCCCTCTCGTTGGACGGAGGACTACCTTCATTTTACACGATGACCTTAAGTTTATTGCTCCTCCGCATTTTACTAAGGACTTTAGGGTGTGATATTTCTGACTGCCCTTGAAAATATCCTGCGTTTGACCGACTCTTGACATGTCTGCATGTGTGCAACTAACTGTTTGGATTGGGCTAGGGCAGGGCTTGCGCGAGAAGTTGAGTCAGTATCCTTCCCAGAAATCAACTTGATGAACCAAGATGGACCCCATGTGCATGTTCTTGTGCGCGTGCAGCCATTTTTGACCCGGTACTCCGTCCCTTGCCCCTTCGATGCCTCGGGAGCACTGGCCTAACGGCTCGGGAGTGTGCCAGGGTGTGGGTTCGGGGGCTGGGCCAGCAATCTTCTTAGGTCGCAGGGGTGACGTCACAGGCTGGTTTTGGGGGGGGGTGTCTTGAGAGGCGGCGGGGCGCGAGAGTCAGGCCACTCCGC
Source organism: Planctomycetia bacterium (assembly GCA_009918525.1). GTDB lineage: Bacteria > Planctomycetota > Planctomycetia > Gemmatales > Gemmataceae > RGDT01. The sequence goes on along the minus strand of RGDT01000505.1, from coordinate 494 downwards.
CCCTCAGGTTTGCTCTTCCAGGGTGATTGCTACCTCCTGGTCGGAGATCAGCTGAAAGACTGCTTTGCGCGGTGGTGCGATGGCATGTATTGGGGGACAGGGTGGGTACCCGATGTGCAAGCATGGTTGCGAGCGTTCTGGGTGGGGGTTGGCCTAGACGGGCTGATTGCAGAGGGCGGTGTGGGGTCCTCATGAGGTTCCTTATCGGGTATCAAGACTTCGTAGACTGAAAATCCCTGTGTGCTTGAATCTACCTGTTCGAAGCGACGAGTGGCAGGCCAAACACGTCTGGAGACCTGCTGAGCATAGCCGGCGCCTCGCGCCGCCCCCCCGCAGCTGCCGGTGGTAGCCGGCGTGTTTCACGCGCGGCTGCTACCGGCGGCGGCGGTGGTGGCGGCGTTGTCGGCGGCGGTTAGAGGGCTGGGTGCGTGCAGGCCAGGGGGCGAAGGAGTATCTGGGTCCTGGGCGGATCTGGCGGCTGCATGTGGGAGGGA
>RGDT01000504.1 GCA_009918525.1 Planctomycetia bacterium | reverse complement strand
CTGGGTCGTCGCTGTGCTGCGTCCAGATGACGGTTACCTTCGCAGTAACCGCAATCCTTTTTACACAAGGGGCGACTGGGTTCCCACGTTGTGTCTGTCCAAATAGCCGTTCTCTTACGCGCCTTGTGAGGAAAGCTAGCGTCCGCGTACTTGCAATAATCAACAACGCGCATCGGAAGGCCCGCAACCACATCCCGACTTTTCAGAAGACCACTATGTGGGTTTTCGAGGAAGAACGGACATAGTAGCTGCGCGGCCAGGTCTAACGCGTGCTGCACCAGTGCGTCGGAGCCAACTAAATCCCGCGGCGTTTTGGCCGTTGAACGCGCAATGCTGTAATGTGTACACGGTGGGCTGGCCCAGATCAGATCCACGTGTCCCGGTACCATATCGGGCGTCAGCTTCAAGACGTCGATACAAATGTCTGGTTCGAAATCGGCTCGGATATCCACGGAGGTGACCCGCCAGCCATGGGCTCTGAAGACTTTACCAATCGACCCTGTACCGGAGAAGAGTTCAAGCAAATGGGGCATACCTTTGTTTCAGGTTCCGATTCTTCTTCTGAGCTCTCCGATGGGGGCGGACATACCGTTGGACACTTCGCTGTCTCCAGCCGGAGCAGCCGGGTGATGAGACCCACTATAAGCGATGCGTCTATCATATCCAGCAGGTGTCGGAGCATTTGAAATAACCGCTGCGTTTAGTCATCTCTTTTTCCAGCCTGGCGACTTCACATCTCAGTTCCTCGAGCTCTGTGTAACTCGCCGGCCTGTAAACGCATGCCGTTAGCGCGCTGGCAACGGCACCCATGGGGGTCTATCTCTTTATCTTCTGGTATATGAGCGGACTGTAGGTCTCAATGAAATGATAGTGTTTGCGGGTTGTAAAGTAGGTTTTGTTCACCACCCCCGGCTTCGCGGTCTCCTGGGCAATGTAGCTTACGATCCCGTCTAGGCCTGGTACCTGGCCTGATCCGGGCGTGTAGCGCAGTTCCATTTCGACCGCGTCGGCGTTGGGGACGGAGACGAGGTGTGGCTCGACGATCGCGCTGGTGCCAACGAATATCTGGTGGAGGTCCTGGCTGTCTTGTGCCGCCGGGTTCCAGATACTCACCGCATCGGCGGTAATCGTTGTAAGGTTCGTCGCGGCGTTTGCCATTGTTTATAGCTCGCGCGATTTAGTACGCAATCTCCGCACCACCGGACGTGATGGAAAGGACGCAGTCGTAATGGCAGACGACGCATATGGTCGCTGATCCCGCTTGGATGCTTTGGAGTCCGCGTAAATTTA
>RGDT01000503.1 GCA_009918525.1 Planctomycetia bacterium | reverse complement strand
ATCCTCACGGGAAGTTACGATAACACCGCGAAGGTCTGGGATGCTCTCAAGGGCCAGGAGGTCCTCTCCCTTAAGGGACACACCGACTTGGTGACTAGCGTAGCCTGGAGTCCCGATGGAAAAGTCCTTTTTGCCTGGGATCAGGCTGACAAGGTTCTCGCGTGGTCCCTCGAAACGGGGCAACCGGTCGCCGCCAATAACCCGCCGAAAAAGCCCGCCGACCGTTCCGCAATCTCGCCCGATGGCCGATTTTCTGCTACAGCCAATAAGAACATCGTCGAACTAATTCCTCGGGACAAGCCCCTCGCCGGTAGTTTCCCCTGGCCCTTGCCCCAACGAGACGAACGCCTGCGTTATCACAGCGAACTGGCTCGGACCGCCGAGAAGGACGGCCACTTCTTCTCGGCCGCTTTTCATGTGGGCCGAATGCTGCGCGACGATCCCGATAACGCGGAACTGAAAAAACGCCTAGAAGCCCTCCGCGATAAACCACGACCGCAACCCGACGTTCAACCGGCTCACATGGAGCATGTGCCGTAATTTTCGAGAAGACAACTCCCCGGAGCAGCAGAGGGTTCACAACGCGTGCAAAGAGTCCCTGGGGCCTTTTGAAGAATCAATCGCGATATGCCTCATCGGGGCGAAAGCGTACGCGACGGCGAATCGGGGCGTTGACACACCCCACTCGCCAACAGGAGGGATGTCGTACAAGGAAAGACCTCCCTCCTATTTTCGGCTCCGGTCGTTCCGTCCGGCCCGGCTTATCGGCGTCTTGGGCCGCTATTCCGCATAGTCGCTGCCGCGGATGGTTCCGAATGGTTTACTACGCACGATCGCTTGAACCGCGGCAGATAGTCGGCCTTCGTTCTTGTTGAGTTCCACGACCATCTCATCGATCAACGTCTCATCCGATAACGTCACAGAACGGCCCAAGGCATAACCCAACAATCGACGACAGAATAGCCGAAGGACGATCTCTTTTTTCTTCGTCAGCAGATAGGTACGCAAGCCGTCGATGCCCTCAAAAGCGGTGTCGTCTCGCAGTTTGACTTTAGCGTCTACCGCCAGACCACTTAGGTCTTTGGTACGCCAACGTCCGATGGGGTCAAAATTTTCCAAGGCAAACCCAAACGGGTCGATGCGAACATGACAAACCGCACAGGCCGGGTCCTTGGCGTGACGCTCGACCTGTTGCCGCATCGTCAGCCCACCGCCCTCTTCCTGCGGCAATTGCGGAACATCCGCCGGTGGACGCGGCAGCTTTTCGCCTAGCAGCGTCTCGACGACCCAGTTGCCGCGTAGTACCGGAC
>RGDT01000502.1 GCA_009918525.1 Planctomycetia bacterium | reverse complement strand
CTCGCCAATCGTTGCGTTTAGAGTCTGAATGCGTGTGACGGCGATGTCGCACTTTCGCCGCTTGTAATAGTAGTATCGCACAGTTTTCGCCACACCGGTTTCCAATACGGTTGTTATGTCAGATGTGTGCACTTCGAACGATGCATCCACCTTTTTGCGGCTATCAATCGTCGTTTGTGCCGGCGTATCCGTGCTCACAATGTACACTTCCCACAAACCGGGAACGTAGTCGCCGTTCGGCGCATCCTTTCCCGACAGAGGCACATCATCGAATACGGCAACGGCTGGGCGGTTGAAGTAAATATCTAATTGGCTTGCACCTTTGCGCGGCACACTTGCGGGAATCGGAAGGTGAATAGGAATCGACGTCACCGCTGGAGTCGTCATGTACATGCGCAGTTCGAGCACGCGCGTCGCTACTTCGGAAGCGCACAGGTATCGCATGATGCGCATTTCCTTAATGGCGTCCATCTCGTCCGGCTTGTCTCTATGGTACTGATCTAAAAAGACTTTCGTTGAGTCGGGACCTTTGTAAAAGTACTTGTACAAATACGTGATGACGTTCACGGTGCCGGAGATTTCCACGTTTAAGTGGCAATTAAAGTCGAGCAACAATCGCGGGTTGTAAGGCACGACCCAGGAATCATCGATGTGTGTGCGCTTGTACACACAAAAGCCCTTTTCGTCGACGAATGTGCACGTCTGCGCGGGGTCGTATGGCTTCGGGTAGAATTGTTTGCACTTTCCATCGTCGTTGTGGCACCAAATTTTCGCAGATGGATCGTTAGGGCGCCGATGTTGCTTTCCTGTGTCGTGAAGCATAGTTTTCTTGACGATTACTTGCAATTTGGCGAATTCCTCTTCCGTGAGGTCGAAACGTTGCATGATATCCTGTTTGTTGTGCTCCGCGGGGTACTGCGCGCATATCATGGTATCCACCCATGGCACCTCCTCGCCAGTCGGGAGTCGCTTTTTGGCAGGTGATCGCGCTGGGCGATACGCGATGTGCGCATGGTGCATACCCCGCTTTTGATACTCGACAACGACGATCAGATAACCGTGGCCGTCCTCGCTGACCATTTCGAGATACACGCACTTTTTAACGCTTGTGTCCCTATTGCTTTGTCGCTTGAACACGAGTCCGGCTTTGAGTCTTTCTAGTAGGGCATCTAACTTGAGGTGGAATACGCGTGCGGTCAACTCGGCATTGTCCATAGCTGTTTGCCCGGGCAACAATAGTGAAACGATCTCGTCCCAGTTTGGGTTGCATGTGAAAGTGATGAAAAGTAGCGGGTTGCCTAGTTTCCGTGTAAGACAAA
>RGDT01000501.1 GCA_009918525.1 Planctomycetia bacterium | reverse complement strand
GGACGGCCCGACACTGAATACATCCTCATCCACATCGTGGAAAGCGCCTCCTCCCGCGTACTGTACGATATGTCCGACGACCTCGAAACGCGGCGCGACCAGGAAAGGCTCGATCGTTACGTATCCCAACTGGGGGAAAGGCAATTGTCCGCCCGTGGGATCCTCGGATTCAACGACCGGGCCCTTGAGATAGCCCGCATCGCCAGGGAGGAAGGGGCCGATATGCTTGTCATTGGCGCCCACGGCCACAAAGGCTTCAGTGATATTCTATACGGACAGACCATCGATGCCGTCCGTCACGAACTTAGCATTCCCGTCCTGATTGTAAACCTCTGAACATCCGAACCTCGTAAGGAGCCCACAACGTAACAAGAATCATTCCTGCAACGGGAATTATTTCAGCCCAATACGGTACTTCCCACTAAGTCGTCATCCCTGAAAATCGGGAAGATGGGCTGCGCTACAACCCGCGAGGCTATTCCGGAAAGAAATCCTTCCCGGCTGTTGCATCAAACCTTGCTGGGAATCGTGTCTGGATGGGCCGGGTCGTAGATTTCATTTGCCCAAAGCATCACTACCAACTCGTCACTTCCGATATTGTTGACCTCATGCGCCCAGCCCGGAATGGTATCGACGACTTCAGGCCGATCGCCCGAAGTGGGAATCTCGACGAGCTCCCCGGTAAGCAGATGCCGGAGCCGGATGACGGCCGTACCCTTCACGACGAGTATCTTCTCGTTCATGGTATTATGGTAGTGCCCGCCGCGTGCAAACCCCGGGTTGATGGTAAAATAGCTGAACTGTCCCGAATCAGGCGTTTTCAGAATCTCTACGAAGACACCCCTCGGGTCTCGGTGCCCGGGAAGCTGGTATCCGAACCGATCCTTCGGCTGAGCCGGGAGCTTCGTCTTGAAACGGTAATCTCCCTTGGGATCCCCGATCATCGTGAACTCCACCTCGGTCCCCGCCTGTCCACCGGCCGGGTAAGCCACCGTGGGCCGCGGAAACGTTCCGATGTGCGCGCGAAAGCGGGCGTTGCCCTGGTAGGCGGAGTCGCGCACTTCGACGATGTATTTCCCATCCTCCGGGATGACGCAGGAAACGAAACAATCCTGTTTCAACAACGGAGTATCATCCGCCGAGGCCAGAAGAAAGCGTTTCATGTTCATGATCCCGACGTAGGGATCGATGCCCAGGACGCCGCGCACGGAGTTGGCGCGAACGCCCTCCACCTCCACGCTCAAACGCTGCCCTTTCTTGGCCTCGACCACGAAGTATTCCGAGGTCTCGGGCTTCGTCGTTCCATCCACCGTGACATT
>RGDT01000051.1 GCA_009918525.1 Planctomycetia bacterium | reverse complement strand
ATACGCCTCTGTCCGCAGTCCTAATCGAAGGGGAGGGCTGGAAACTCGTGACGGGCGATACCACCAAGCCGCCCGTTAAGCCCACCGCTTTCCTCTCGAAAAAAGACATTGCCGGCAACTGGGTTATCGAGCATGAAGGCAAAGTGGTGGCAACGTCCGGAGATGGTGAAACCTTCGGTGCGGTGGCTCTTTCGCCTCGTGGAGGGAAGCTAATCGTGGCCGTCCCATCGCAACACTACCTGTACGCATTTCAGGTGAACACTGATGGTACCCTCTGGGCCAAGGAGAAGACTTACACCTTACGTCGCGAAAAAATCGGCAAGGGTGGAAGCAATGTAGGATCCATGGCTTTCGACACGAAAGGTCGATTGTGGACAGCGATGCCTGAGGGGATTCAGTTCTTTGACGAAGAAATGCGATTCTCCGGGCAACTTTCTCGCCCTGAACGTGCCAATGTGTCTCATGTGTGGTTTGCGGGTGATGCAAAGGATGAATTGCACATCGTGTGCGGGGAAAAAATCTGGAAACGCAAAGTAAAGGCGACCGGTCCATAAAAAACTCGGCTGGCGTACCCTACACGGGTTCGCCAGCCGTCACTTCGAGCCACAATCAGAATTGATCGAGCCAGAAGTGGAAGCCACGATAGTAACGCATCGGCGTATTCAATTCATATCGCCAATGAGGTTCATGAAACGGAGGATAAGCCATATAGGCGGGCGGTTTCATATAGGCATCACCAAGGCGTTCAGGATAGGAAGGACTTTGCTGGGGCCAGTAATTGTGCGGAAAGTAATAGTAGGGATAATAATACATACTGCCCAAGGTATAATCTTGGGCTTTCGCTCCACCAGACCCGACAAGTGATAGCATTATGGCGGCAATAAACAGCCATCCTTGCATCTTTCTCATAGTGTTCGTCCCTGATGTTTTTGTAGAATTCAAATAAGTATACCCGGTGAATCGGCTCGGAGATGCTGCAAACGGCCAGTCGCGCTCTAAAATGATTCTGAATATGTGAAAAGCTACTGAACGTGCGGCGTGCGAGGTTCGCGATGGATTCAACCGATTTTTACGACAACCCGCTAGTTTCTCGTTATGCCAGCCCCGAAATGTCTTCCCTCTGGGGACCGCGCCGCAAGTTCACGACTTGGAGGCGGATTTGGGTGGCTCTGGCCGAAGCCCAAGCGGAAATCGGTTTGATGGCCGAGGACGGGGTGACCCCACGCATCACGGCGGCCCAAATTGAAGAGATGCGTGCAGGGGTCAATCAGCTGGACCTTGCTGCCGCAGATCGGTACGAGCGAGAGGTACGTCATGATGTAATGGCTCATAATCATGCCTATGGAGATGTGGCCCCTTCAGCGCGGGGGATTATCCACCTAGGAGCGACGAGTTGCGATATCACAGACAATGCGGATCTCATTTTGTTGCGCGAGGGATTGGGACTAATTCGCGATCGACTGGTCGGCCTCATCGACGCTCTGGGTCGTTTTGCCCTCAACTGGCGCGACCAGCCAACGATGGGCTTCACGCATTTCCAGCCAGCTCAACTGACGACGGTGGGTAAGCGGGCCTGTCTCTGGACTCAAGACCTCATCCTCGACCTTAGTGAGATTGAACATCGCCTAGAGAAATTGGCTTTCCGTGGGATCAAAGGCGCGACCGGTACTCAGGCTAGTTTTCTCGCCTTATTTAATGGCGATCATGCCAAGGTGAAACGGCTAGAAGAACTGGTCGCCCAGAAAATGGGCTTCACCACGTGCTATTCAGTTACTGGACAAACCTATTCTCGCAAGGTCGATTCCCAGATTCTCGATGCGCTTTCCGGCATTGGACAATCCCTTCACAAACTCGGGGCCGACGTGCGTTTATTGGCTCATCGCCAGGAAATTGACGAACCGACCGAAAAGGGACAGATCGGGTCGTCGGCCATGCCCTACAAGCGTAACCCCATGCGCAGCGAGCGAATGTGCGGGTTGGCACGATTCTTGACTTCCTTGACCATCAGTGCAGCCCACACGGCCGCGAGCCAATGGCTGGAACGAACATTAGACGACAGTGTCAACAGGCGGTTGACCCTACCCCAGGCATTCCTTGCCGCTGATGCCGCTTTGCGTTTGGGCCTGAATGTCGTCAATGGCTTGGAAGTGTTCCCAGCGATCATCCATTCCAACATGGCCTCGGTTTTGCCGTATATGGCTACCGAAAACCTCTTGATGGCAGCCGTGGCCGCCGGTGAAGACAGGCAGCAAGCCCATGAAGCGATTCGTCGGCATAGTCGAGCAGTATCAGCCGAAGTGAGAGCCGGTGGTCAGCAAAACAACTTGTTGGACCGATTGCGAAGTGATCCCCATTTCGCCAAAGTGGATTTTGGTGCGGCGTTACTTCCAGAAAACTTCATCGGTCGCGCGCCGCACCAAGTGGACGAATTCCTGAAGGCCGAGATAGAACCGGTGCGGAAGCGATATCCACATCTGCTGGGCCAAGGTGCAGACATCGCAAGATAAGTGAATACGCTGTGCTGAAGAGATTGTTCCTGGGGAACTCTATTGCGAGTGGCTCGGATTCCCTCTAAACTCCCAGAATCGGATTAGTTGTCCGTCCCTACGACTAGCACCTAAGAGTGGGCTGAGAATGCACTACGAGCCGACCAACCCCCTCATCGTCCAGGGAGATCGTTCCATCCTCGTCGAGGTGGACAATCCTCGTTATGCCGAAGCACGTGATGCTCTGGCCCCGTTTGCCGAACTCGAAAAAAGTCCCGAACACATCCATACCTATCGCCTCACCCCTCTTTCGTTGTGGAATGCAGCCGCATCGGGCCACTCTGCCGCCGAAATGATTGAGACTCTCGGGAAGTTGACCAAATTCCCGATGCCTCCGAACATCGCCCCCGATATTCAGGAAATCGTGAGTCACTGAAACTGGTCTGCAAGGACGCTCCACTGCTCGAAGAGTTAATCCGCCAACCCAAGGTGAAAAATTTCCTTGGCGACCGGCTCGATAAAACAAGCTTCATCGTTGACACGGCTTTTCGCGGTGTCATTAAGCAAGCGCTGATCACGGTCGGGTATCCGGCAGAAGACCTAGCGGGTTACACCGAAGGTTCGCCCATGCCGATGCAATTGCGCACGGTCACACGTCAAGGGACACCCTTCGAGGTCCGCGATTACCAACGCCAGGCCGGTGAAGTTTTCTACGCCGGTGGCGATGTACGCGGCGGCAGTGGAGTCATCGTTTTGCCGTGTGGCGCTGGCAAAACGATTGTCGGCATCGCCAGTATGTGTCAGATCAGCCGAAAGACACTGGTGTTGACGACGGGGATAACCTCAGTGAAACAGTGGAGACGGGAGATTTTAGACAAGACCAACCTTACAGAAGATCAGGTAGCCGAGTACACCGGCGAGATAAAAGAGATTGCTGGGGTGACATTGGCAACATACCAGATTCTAACGCATCGCAACGACAAGACCGAAGAGTTTCCCCATTTCGATTTGTTCGACAAGCAGGATTGGGGCTTGATCATCTATGATGAAGTTCACCTTCTCCCGGCACCTGTCTTTCGTGTTACCGCCCACATTCAAGCGCGCCGCCGCCTCGGCCTGACTGCTACGCTGGTTCGAGAGGACGGGCGTGAGGCAGATGTATTCACACTGATCGGGCCCAAGAAATTCGATGTGCCATGGCGTGAATTGGAGCAACGCGGTTGGATTGCCGAGGCGACGTGCAGCGAAGTGCGCGTTGCCCTACCAGAACCCGTACGGATGGAATATGCTGTTGCCGAGGCCCGCGAGAAATACCGTATCGCCAGCGAAAACCCTGCGAAGGAACCCGTTGTGCGTGCCTTGCTGCAACGCTATCGCGACTCGCGCGTCTTGATTATTGGTCAATACCTGAATCAATTAAGGCAATTGAGCCGTCGTTTCGACATCCCGCTGATCACGGGAGCCACCCCTCAGAGTGAACGCGAAGAACTTTATCAGCAGTTTCGAGAAGGAAACGTGCGTCACATTGTGTTGTCCAAGGTCGGCAATTTCGCGTTGGATTTGCCCGATGCAAATGTGCTCATTCAGGTATCCGGCACGTTCGGTTCCCGCCAAGAGGAAGCACAACGACTTGGGCGTATCTTACGCCCCAAGACCGGCGGCGAAATTGCCCATTTTTATACACTCGTCAGTCGGGACACACGCGAACAAGATTTTGCTCATCATCGGCAACTGTTCCTAACGGAACAAGGCTATACCTATCAAATTGCCGATGGCAACGAAGTAATTGAAAACGAAGCAGGTGGAGCGGCGTGACATGGATATCGGGCCGATCCGGGGAGGTGGAGGCGGACGACTCCCTGTGAAATTGCACAAGCGAGTTTGTCTCGTCATGACAGAAGACGCCGTTTTAGCCGAGGAAATCCTAGCTCGAAAGAAACTGGCCGGTGATGTGGTAGGACGATTGACCGAGCGCATTCTCTTGGTTCGTCCGGGGCGCATCGAATCCGTATTACAGGAATTACAGAAGATGGGCCACACGCCTCAGGTCGCTGGAAAGATCGCGTGAACGCTGACCCAGCCATAGATCGTGTCTCTGCCACGCTAGAACGCTACGACGAACCGTTGTTGCGTAAAGTTGCCGCACGACTGGCTCGTCCGCGCGGCCAGTGGCCCTCTGATGAGTTAATTCGCAAATGCCTAGAAGTGCTGGAAAATCCCCCAGTGCTGGACCGTCGCCTTGCCGAACTGCCCCAATCTGGACAGAGATTACTCGCGTTGATGGCTCGTAGCCGTCAGATGGAATGGCCGCTCGGCTCTGTGGTAGAGCTACTCGTGACGTTCGGTGAGGAAGACGTACGAGCTGCTGGAATGGTTCAAGAGCTGCTCGAAGCAGGTGTGTTATTTCCGGTCCTCAACCCCGCCACGAACCGCATCGGTAGTTTTGGGTACTGGATGTCCCAAGCCTTGGTCTCGGGTGGCTTGAATGTCTTCACTGTCCCTTGCCTGGCGACTCGGGCAGTCTTTCCGAGTACCGATTTGCCCGAATTAGGAGAGACTTTGACCGGCCCAGTCATCGAGACCGATGGTCTGGAGTGGATGCTGCGCATCGGAATTCTTTGGCAATTGGTCGTTGGTACCCCGTTACGCCGAACACAAGGCGGTGGACTATTCAAGCGAGACGTAGATCGGCTTGCCCAAGATCCACTCTTGAACGCACGGCCGGCCATGGGTGTTGTGGATCTTCCCGATCCGGGTTTCCTGACTGCCGAACTGGGCGAACGGATTGGAGCATTCAAGGATCATGACGGCGAAGTGCGAGTTGAGCCTCTCCCTCAATCTTGGGAGGGGGGGTTATGGGAAGCTATCGAACACTTGTTTCCGGCCCTGTTTCGCCTAAGGCATTGGGGGCCGTTTGATGGTTTTCGCGGCGAACCGATGTTGGGTAATCCGTTCCCATCAGCGTATCTCATTGCCTTGGTCATCTTGTCGCATCAGAAAGAAGATGCTTGGGTACGTCCTGCAATTCTGGAAGATTGGATTACCGAACACCATCCCTACTGGCAAAGCGATTCGATGCGTCCTTCTCGGAAGGCACCGTGGCTATCAGCGTTCCTCCTGGGAATCTGCTTCCCGATGCGCCTCGTCGCCATCATAGCCGATGGTGAGGGAAGTTATGCGGTACGGCTGACCCCCGTTGGCCGTTGGTTGTTGGGGAAGGGGGACAAGCCCACTACGCCCGCTACGTTTCCGCGTACGCTCTTGGTACAACCGAATTTGGAAATCCTTGCCTACCGTCAAGGATTGACACCCGGCCTCATTGCAAGACTAACGCGGGCAGCAACCTGGAAGACGTTAGGTGCTGCCTGCACGCTACAAGTCGAAGCAGAGACGGTGTACCGGGCTTTAGAATCGGGCGAAACCTTGGATAGCTTAACGAGGATGCTGGACCAGTATGGCACGCGGCCGACTCCTAGTGGCGTGGTAGATTTGTTGCGAACATGGTCGAATAAGCGTGACCGAATTACAGTGTACCCGGCTGCCACATTGTTGGAATTCGGATCGCCTCGTGAACTGGAAGAGGCTCTGGCTCGCGGTGTGAGCGGTGTCCGTGCAACAGAAACCGTCCTAATCGTATCGAGTGAAGATCAGGTCGATTTTCGGCACTTCCGCCTCGCGGGAACACGCGACTACGGGTTGACTCCCGAACGCTGTGTCACGGTGGAATCCGATGGTGTGACCTTGAGTGTTGATCTTACCAAGTCGGACCTTTTGCTTGAGACCGAGTTGCCACGCATCGCGGAATTGGTGGAGCGCTCAACTGCAAATAATCGGCGAATCTACCGTCTAACTCCGCAGTCGCTGACGCAGGCCCGGGAGTCTGGCTGGTTGCTCTCCAGCTTAGAACAATGGTTCCTACAACGCGTCGGCCAACCGGCGACACCCGCTGCCAGGTTACTTTTAGCTGCCGCAATGGTGGAGGCCCCTCGTTGGCAAAGGCACCTCGTCTTGCACGTTGCCAATCCAGAAATCGCTGATGGATTGGAACAATGGCCGACGACCCGCGAACTGATTGCAGAGCGATTGGGACCGACGACCTTAGCAGTGATCGAGGAAAATGCGGAGGCTATCAATAAGATTTTAGCCGGTCTAGGAGTGGTGCAGATTAAAGATCAGCCAAAATAGCTGCCTAGAACTAATTTGCGGTATGAGCAATAGGCAGAGGGGCAACTTAGCAGGAGGTTAATCACCCTTATAAACACGCAATTCTTCGATTCGGCTTGCGAGTAGATGTGAGTCAGATCATGGTCCGCAATCGCATATTACACCCAGAATTAAACCAGAAGCAGATACTGGCAATTTTGGATGAATAAATATCACAACTTAAACTACCCGGCTAGGATTCGAACCTAGACAAAGAGAGCCAAAATCTCTTGTGCTACCGTTACACTACCGGGTAAAAATCAGTCTCCGACATGAACCATGAACGCTAACTGCTCTAGCTGAATCGTCAAATCGACATTTACTACATTAACGCCTAGTGGGACTCGAATCAAGCCTGGTGCGAAATTTAGAATGCCTTTCACTCCGGCATCGATAAGGACATCTGCAACCATTTGGGCTGATGAGCCAGGAACAGCAATGATTCCTAGCTCTGCGTTCATGCTCCTGATTACTGGTTTCGTCTGAGCTAAACTATGAATAGACAGACCCTCGACTGTTTTTCCAACTTTTGCCGGATCACTGTCGAACAAACAAACGACCCTAAAACCTCTGGAACTAAACCCATCATATCTTAGCAAGGCCCGAGCTAAGTTGCCAACCCCTACCAGCGCGGCACGCCATTCTCGGTCGATACCCATGCGTGAGCGAATAGCCGTGATAAGTTCCGGCACATCGTAGCCGACACCCGGATGACCAAGTCGATTCCCCATAGCAGCTAGGTCCTTGCGAACCTGAGTGTCGGGAATACATAACGCATCTCCCAGTGCAAGGCTCGATACCTGGACCGTCCCGTTGCGCTCAAGCAGTTCCAGACGGCGAAGGTAAAGACTTAGCCGACCTGCCGCTGCGCGAGAAAGACGAGGTTGAGGATCGCCCGGTATGATCATAGCGGGGGCACTCCTAAAGGTTTAATCTAATCGCGCTTGACGGTTGGGTCAAGAACCCGTGTTGTTCCACGCGGAACATTCAGGGTATTATTCCTCCGCTTGCTACCCTTTGTGGAGGATGGACCCTCATGACCGTAGAAAAGAAATCGCGTCTCGGACGAGGTCTAGAAGCATTACTTGGAGAAGAACCTCCAGCTTCTTCCGTTCGCGGTGAAGTCGCCGTCGCTACCATCGAAAAAAGTCCCTTCCAGCCTCGTAAAGTTTTCGATGACGACGAAATCAGCTCTCTTTCCGACAGTATTCGCACTCACGGCATCCTTCAACCTCTTGTCGTCCGTCAGGTCGGCGACCGCTATCAACTCATTGCCGGTGAGCGTCGACTCAAGGCAGCAGAAGTAGCCGGACTGGCATCGGTACCGGTTACGATTGTGGACTTTAACGATCAGCAAAGTTACGAGGCTGCTCTCGTTGAAAATGTCCAGCGAACCGACCTCAATCCCATTGAAAAGGCGCTAGGCTTCAAGGAATATCTTGACCGCTATTCCATGACACATGAGCAACTAGCCCAACGGCTCGGTCTCGCTCGCCCGACCATTACTAATCTTGTGGGGCTACTCGATCTGCCCGAAGGGATCCAAAAACTGATCCAGAGCGGCCAGTTAACTCTCGGACATGCCAAGGTTCTCAAGGGCATCACGGACTTGGAGCGGCAAGCTATTCTTGCTCGCGAAGTCGTCGGCAAAGGTTTATCCGTCCATGCTTTGACTGCTCTACTTCAGGAGACGGCTGTACCTGAAAAGGAGAAAACGGCTCGAGTAGACTCCGGCGAAGCCTCGAAAACCAAGACGGCGCATGTTCAAGGAATCGAAGACGACCTGAAACGGCGATTGGGTCTCAAGGTCGAAATTAAAGTTAAAGACAAGAACCGCGGGCAAATCGTCCTGGCTTTTGAGACCAGTGATGATTTTGAACGAGTGGTTAAGGCTCTTCGGCGTTGAAACACTGTTGTTTCTGGCGTGTCATCTGATATGCTAGATTCATCGGGGCGTAGCTCAGCCTGGCCAGAGCGCGTGGTTTGGGACCATGAGGTCGCAGGTTCGAATCCTGTCGCCCCGATTGTTGTTACCATGGGATCCGTCGATTCGCATCGACGGATCCTTCACTTTTCCATATCTCTGGGACGGCCCAGCCTCCGTTTTCCATTTATTGCTAAAAGCGTTATCGTTTAGGTAGTGGCGGCAAATATTTGGACAGCTCCTCAATCACCCGCTTGTTCTCTGATCGGTCGGCCACGTTGACCGTTTCATCGGAGTCGTTTTTTTCGTCGTATAGTTCCTTCGCGGCTATCTCCCCAGTCCTTCGGTTTCGCCATATCGTCAAACGCCATCGCTCGTCGCGAATGCTATAGCCCATCAACTGCCCGATATTCGTTTTCGCCCCGCCGCGCGGGTATTGGCTGATAGCAACCTTTTTGGGGAGGATCGCGGCAGGGTCTATGAGGGCCGCTCTTAGACTTCTACCTTCCAGACCACTGGGGATGGCCAACCCGCACAACTCCGCAAGAGTCGGATACACGTCTACCAATTCAACGGGGGCGTCGAATTTCTTGCCCGCTGTTTTCTGTTTCGGCACGCTAATTATTAACGGCACACGAGTGGCCAACTCAAAATTCGTGTGCTTATGCCACAGGCCGTGTTCCCCGAGTTGCCAACCGTGATCGCCCCACAGGACGACGACGGTATTTTCCGCCAGCCCTTCTTTTTCAAGCGCATCAAGAAGGCGGCCCACCTGCGCGTCGGTGTAACTGACGCACGAATAGTAACCATGACGAAGCTTCTTGGCGAAGTCAGCCGGTATCGGGTTGTCCTTGGGTACTTTTGCGTAACCGTGGATCTCTCCGTTGACATGCCCAGCGTAGGACGGAGCACCCTTCGGCAAGTTTTCAAATTTGGGGGCCGGGATTTTGTCAGGGTCGTAGAGGTCCCAGTATTTCTTCGGGGCCACGAACGGCAGGTGTGGTTTGAGAAATCCCACCGCGAGGAAAAAGGGCTTCTTCTTTTCCTTTAATTCATGGAGCCTTTTGACGGCTTCCTTTGCCGTGAAACCATCGGGGAGATCGTCGTCGAGCTTATTGCTCACCTCGAACGCTGGGCCTTTCGCTCCGCTGAACTTGGCATATTCAACGACGCCTTCGCCGTATCGTTTGGTCATCCGTTTGGTGGAGTCTGTGGGATCGGTGTCGATGGTCTGCCCGTTGGGGTACCAGTGCGGTTCACTCCACGAGCGACCATCCTCGTAGCCCCGATGGTAAATCTTGCTGAGGGCGGCCGTATGGTAGCCGTTGGCTTTAAAATGTTGAGGCAACGTGACAGCGTCCGGCAATGCCGTGCGAAAGTGTGTCACAAGGTCGTACACCTTCGTCGCATCCGGACGACGGCCAGTTAGAATCGAGCTTCGCGAAGGGCTACATACAGCCTGCTGACAATATGCTCGCGTGAAAATCATGCCCCGTGCTGCGAGACGATCGAGATTCGGTGTTTTTACAAGATTGTTGCCATAGCAACCGATCTCCGGGCGTAAATCGTCCACAGCGATGAATAGAACGTTGAGCTTCGATGCGGCCTCGCGGGCCTGTGCGGAAGGAACAAGAAAAACAATGGCAAAAAGTAGTACCCGGACAGTGTCTGGCATGGTTTTTCGGCCCTAGCGTGTTAGGAGTTCGGTAATTCAAACCCACGATAATCGAAACTTGCGAGATGGAGCAGACGAAACAACCCGCGTCTGCTCGGATCGTCACGAAAGGAAGACAAAAACCGCTCACTTTTTCTTCTTGTTCGCGTGGCGTCCTGTGCCATCGCCAGCGTCTCGAATGCCACCAGCTGGATTAAGTTCCTGTAGGAGCGTTTGAAGTCGTTTTCGGGCTGTGATGGCGTTTCTATCGCCCGAGTTGCTGGCAATCAGGGTTTCCTGGAAGGGAGCTTTGCTCATGTCGAACAGTTCGCCCGCCTGGTTAAGCTTCCAATTTGCATCACGCACATACCACATCCCGGCAAGCTGAATGAACACCCACTCACGATGTTTTCCCTTCTCGCCATGCAATTGGGGAGCGAAACTTCGTCCGTCGATCACTCGCTTTTCGGGTAGCTTTGCCCCGGCTAGCTCCGCAAATGTCGGAAGGAAATCGCTGGAATCGACTAGGTCCGTTGAAACATGTCCGGAGCGAACCACTCCAGGACAGTTCGCAATCAATGGCACATGTGCGCCCCCTTCCAACATGCTTCCCTTCTCGCCAGATAGTCGCTTGCCGTCAATTGTTGAGGAGGCGGAATGAGCTTTACCTGTCCCGTTGTCGCCAACGAATACCAGAATAGTCTTCTCTCGCAATTTGAGCCGATCCAACTCGGCTACGAGCTTGCCCACAAGTTTATCCATATAGGCAATGTTGTCGGCAAACAGGTCTTTACTATTGGGCTTGCTATCAGGTGTTGGCAAAATCTCGGCGTGGACGTGCGAGAGCGAATAGTAGACAAAGAACGGTTTTTCGCGATTCATCTGGATGAAATCGACTAGATGACGGTGCATGAGGTCGGGGATGTACTCTTTCTCGCGGAGCTTGACCGTTTTGCCGTTCACCTCATAGTTGCTGGCTCCGTTCTGAGTGTTCCAATATTTCCCACTCCCTTTGAACTTCCAGTAGTCGTCGAATCCGAAACTAGACGGCCCTGATGGAAGCTGCCCCCATTTCCCTATACAGGATGTCGCGTAGCCTGCTTGCTTCAGGATGGTCGGTAAAAAGGTTTCGCTGGTCGCTTTTATCTGGCCGGTAGCGTCCTGGTTGGTCGCGCCCGTACGAAACCCATACCTACCAGTCATAATGACAGCTCTCGAAGGCCCGCACAGTGGAGGTGTGTAAGCGTTTGTGTAACGTATCCCTCCCTTGGCTAGTTTGTCGATGTTCGGCGTCTTCGCTTGGTCGGAGCCGTAACAGCCGACGTTCCCAACGCCGAGGTCGTCCGCAAGGATAAAGATGATGTTGGGCTTTTGGATTGTCCCTGGGGCGGCGGTATTCCCGACATCCAAGGCACACAAAAACGTAGCAAGGCTCAAGATGTTTATCATCCGACTTTCCTTCGGGAGCAATCTATTGGGTCTTATGAAGTGAATCGTGAGGTCAGGATAGCTATGTCGAAGCAGAAAGCAATCAATCCCAGCGACGGCTAATCGGAATGGAGCGATTTGCCTCTGTGGAATGGCAGGAATACGATAATATTCAACCGAAAGTCAAAATACCGGCGAACCGGTTCACCTCAATTTTCTGGAGATTCACCTACACGTTCGGAGCGGCCAATGTCACGTCCCGTCGTCGTCTGTCCACGTTGCGGTGGAAGTATACGAAATTACCCGGGTCCATTTCCGGATTACTGTGATATTGCTGGTTGTTCCTATACCTTCCCGATCACAGATCAGCGGATAACTCCTGCTGCTTCACCGCAAAAACCATCTCTATCGCCCAACTACTCTTTTCCGCAGTTGCCCGAATCTAGGCCAATAACCTCACCACGATTGGTCGCTCCGTATCGCTGTCCTGGATGTCACCAAGCGATTCATCAATCGGCCGGGATTCCACGTCTCACGATCACTCACGAGTGCGGCAATCGAACAACGCTGTATGCCGTTCTTTTCTACGCTGAATGTTGCGGTACCGCCTTGGAATTGCCGCGGGCGGAGATGGGGCGATGTCACCCTTGCCCGAACTGTAAACGCGAGTTTATCGGGCCAAGAGATGACATTGTCCATCGGAGCGTGGCGGACATTCAATCTGGAACATTGATGAGATTCCACTGTAGCACCCCATCCTGCAACGCTCCGCTAACGTGCAACACGATACACCACGAGAAGACGGTGGTCGGCATCCCCGTGGTGTGTCCCATCTGTCACGGCGTCATGAACGTTCCCGCAGCCGGTGAAGCGATCAGCTTTTGATCCGCAACGCTTTGTTAGCCTCGTGAGCTGCCTGGGCCGATGTAATCCCCGCCTCGACGTCGGCTGTGGTTGCCTTGTCTTCGCGGATGGCGGTGAGCCAATTGTCCAGATGCACGGCCTCACCATCGGGCTTGTCATAAAAGTCTCGTCCACGTGGACCGGTACCCAAAATTAACTCGGACGACTTGCTCTTTGAGCGAGTCTCAGGCGTGAATTCGTAGCGACCGCGGTCGCAATAGAGGGAACCTTCGGTCCCCATGAATTCAATCATCGCCCCAGCCCGCGCGTTGCTGAAAGTCCCCTCAAAGTGCATTTGCACTCCACCATCGTAGGACAACAACGTTTGAACGGTGTCCGGTGTTTCCCAGACCCCCTGGCTTACAAAATGATGGCCAATTGAAACAGCCGATTTCACGTCCGTCTTGTTCAAAACCCAATGAGCGACATCGATCCAGTGAACCATCAGATCAGTGAAAATGCCACCGCCAAAGTCCCAAAACCAACGCCAATTTCGGAAACGATACTCGTCGAAAGGCTGATCCTTGGCGTTTCCAAGGAAGCCTTTCCAATCGACGCTTTTCGGATCGACGCCCAGCTTGAAGCGGCGGATACGGTCGCTGTTGCGGTTCCAGCTCATCCTCACTTTGAACACGTCGCCGAGTTTCTTTTCTTCTACGAGCTTTTTCGCTTCGATGAGGTGAGGCATGCTCCGTTGTTGCATCCCCACTTGCACCTTCAGCTTTTTCTTGTCCGCAACGACCTTTCGAGCGGCGGTTGTTTCATCCGGGCTGTGCGTTAGCGGTTTTTCGACGTAGACGTGACGGTCCGCCTTGAGGGCATCGACCATCATCGGGACGTGCCAGTGGTCTGGGCTACCGATTAAGACCGCGTCTACTCCCTTCATCTCAATCGCTTTGCGGTAGTCCTTGAATGTTTCCGCCTTTGGAGCAAGTTTTTGGGCTTCGGCGAGCGAAACATCCCAGACGTCACCCAGTGCGACGATCCGCACGTTTTTCATCATCACCAGTGACTTCATCAGATGCCGACATCGTCCACCGGTTCCGATGCAGGCTAGATTGATCGTTTCCAATGCAGCCCGTGCGGGCAGAGCCGTGGCAGCGACGGCGGCGCTGGAGAGTAGAAAAGTGCGGCGCGTGGTTGTCATGGGGTTAATCCCTGGAGAGTGATGTTACTTGCAGGCGATTTTAGAAACCGACTGCGAGTTGAACCAGTACCAGAAGCAACAACCCAAAGCTGATTAACGCATTAACCTGAAAGAATGCTTGATTGACCCGACTGAGATCATCGGGCCGAACAAGCGAGTGTTGATACGCCAGCAGAAAGCCAATAGGAATCAAGCCGAATCCAAAAATATTATGAAGATCGCTCGAGATGCAACTCAGGGCGATCAACAAGCATAACATTCCCACATGGCAAATCGCCGCCACGCGTAGGGCCGTGGGAACTCCCAGTAAAGCGGGCACACTGTAGAGTTTTGCCTTACGGTCGAAGTCTACATCTTGACAGGCGTAAAGAATGTCGAAACCGGCGACCCAAAACAGAACGGCACTCCCCAGTAACAGCGGTTCAACGAACTCGCTTCCTTCAGGGATGCCACGAATCGCGATCCAGGCCGCCACCGGGGCGAGAAACAGCGATACGCCGAGCCAAAAATGGCACAACGCCGTGAATCGCTTGGTGAGCGAATAGGCACATACAAACACAAGCACAGGTAGCGACAGATACAACGGCCATACATTTCCCAGCGGAAGGAACAAGAGCGTAGACGCCACGAATGCTATCGCACTGAACGCCGTGAACAACCACACGGCTAAGACACTAAGGTCGCCCGAAGGCAAATGACGACCGGCCGTCCGTGGATTGGCTGCGTCATAGTGCCGGTCCACAATTCGATTGAAGGCCATGGCAGTAGAACGCGCAAAGACCATGCATAGTAGAATGCCGACCACCTCAAGGACGCAGATGCGACCGGCCCGTTTCCAGGCCAGCGCCGCACTGGTCAGCGCAAAGGGTAGAGCAAAGACCGTATGGCTAAACCGAATTAGCGACAAGAATTTCGACACCAGTACGAACATGACTTCTCCCGGGTAACGGGCTAAATCTCCCTAAAGAGGCGAGCGGGATATGGCAACACCATGACCGCAGGGAATATTTTGATCCTCTATCTTCCATCTGAGATAGCAACCGGACGACGAGACGCTCAGGCAACCTTTCTTATTTCGCGACCACGAACAACCCGGTCCCCGTCCTCCGTTACGATCAGTCGAATGCCGCTTTGCTCGCCTCGGTTGAAGCGAATCTCCACCCACTCGCGAGACATACCCACCCGGAAAGCCAACGCAGTTCGAGGGAAATTGGCTCGTAACAACCATCCTCCGCGGCAGACCTCTTTCGATTGCTGGGTTTCTCTGAAGAGCGCATCGACCTCTAGCAGGATCTCGACGGAAGGTTCCTCCGCAGAGGTTACTCCACTCATTGGGGATACGCTCAATGTGTCTCGTAACTGGCTGACCGTGCGAATGCCGAGACCTTCCTGTAACCATTCAACCCCCCGTTGGCCAACACCTCGAAGATTGCGAAGTTGTTCACGAGGTGGGATGGAGGGATCTCGGAGCGTTTCCACCTGACCGGTGCGGATAATACGCTCAATAGTGTACGCGATGGATTTGCCGATGCCGGGAATGGATTGAAGCCCTGCTCGGCCTCGCTCGGCGAAGATCGTCACGATAGCGCGTGGTAACCCTTGGACGGCAAGGGCAGCAACTCGAAAAGCCCGAGTCTGGAAGACGGCACCCCCAGAACGGTCCAGACGACGAGCGTGATCTAGCAACAATGCTTTGATGTGGTCATTGGTCATGGCGATGAATCTCCTTTCCATGCGGATCGTAACGCTTGACTGGAGTGTTTGGTAGGTTGGTAGGCCGCAATTTCTCTCAGAAAAAATTCACTTCAATTAACTTCCGAATGAGTTGCCCTTGCTCCAGACGAGGAAAGGCTCCACAATAGACAAAGATACGCGCGAACGTAATGAATCGATCGTTCAAGGATTCCATCGCGATCCACACGATTGACTTGCTCCAGGAGTATTACCACCTGCCCAGAGCGAAAGCCTTGGCCAGTCGAACTGGAGATGAAAAACGTTCGATGTTCCGCGCGGAACGATTTCGGCGGAACAGACGTACGAGCTTCACCTAGTAAGCGTTCTGCACTCTAGCGGTTGAAGTTTGAGCGTTGGGCGTTCAATCCGGCGAGATTCAATCATTTGGGATTGGGTCTTGATTCCCTGGGCATAATGCATACAGGGATGCGCGGGTGGGAGCGATCCCACCTTTTTTGTTCCCCGGCACGAGCAACCTTGACATGGCAACTACAACTGACAAAGCGAAGCAAGGCATGGAATTGCTTCGCGCGGTCGAGACGCTCAACCGCGAAAAGGGAATCCCTAATGATACGGTCTACACCGCCATCGAGCGGGCCGTCCGGCTAGCCTTCGCCAAACACTTCGGCGAAGAAGAGTCCGTTGAGGTAAACATTGATCGCCAACGGGGCTTTATCACGGCTCGCCACCGTGAACGCGATATTGATCCGACTACGGGCGAACTCGGCCGCATCGCTGCCCAGGCAGCGAAGCAACAGATGATTCAGATGTTTCGTGAGGAAGAAAGCAACTCCCTTATGGGCGATATGTCCAAAATGAAGGGCCAGTTGCTTTCCGTTCCCGGCGTCATTCAACGTGTCGAAGGGGGAGCCGCTATTGTGCAGGTGGGTAAGCACGAAGCGATTCTGCCTCGTGGCGAAATGATTCCCGGAGACATTCCACACCCCGGTGAAAAGGTAAAGGCGTTGGTCAAGGACGTCAAACGAACCGGTCATCGCGTTAAGGTGATCTTGTCTCGCGCGGACGAGCTTTTCGTCCAACGACTTTTCGAGCGAGAGATACCAGAGATCGAGGACAAAACGATCAAGATCGAGCGTGTCGCGCGTGAAGCGGGATATCGAACGAAAGTGGCCGTCTCCAGCATCGACACGCGAGTGGACTGCGTTGGAGCCTGCGTTGGGGTCCGTGGCAGTCGTATCAAGAACATTACCGAAGAGCTTGGTGGTTCGGAGCGAATTGATATCGTCCGCTGGAATAATTCGATCGAATTGCTGATTCAAAACTCGCTACAACCAGCGGAAATCGAAGAGGTCTTCCTCTATCACCTCCTACGTCGTGCCATCGTCTTGGTGCGTGAAGATCAATTGTCCCTAGCGATAGGCAAACGTGGTCAAAATGTCCGGCTCGCCTCCAAACTGGTTGACTGGGACATTGAGATCATGACGGAAGATGAGCTGAACGCCGCCATCGAAAAGGCGGAAACACAGTTCTCGGCGGTTCCAGGGGTGACCCCAGAAATCATCAATTCGCTAATCGAGAACGGCTGCCTGGCCTACGAAGACGTTGAGCCGCTGACGGTTCAGGAAGTCATGGATATGACTGGCGTAGATGAGGACATGGCCGACGAAATAATTATTTTCTCGGCGGAGCAATTGGAGCAGACCGTCAACCAGCCTCGCAGCAGCAAGCGTGAAAGTGGAACGCGATTAGCACCCTCGGTGCCGACCAAGCAGCAGCAGTTCGAGAGTCTGTTTAAGGAGGAGTCGGGTGAAACAACCGTAGGAGCCGAGTCGGTGAATGAGGAGCAACCTGTAGAAGAGACTGTAACGAACGAACAAGAAGTTCCACCAACACAAGGGGAGACCATGCTCGACACGGAGTCACAGAGTTCATGAGGGGGGTATCGAGCCGCTCCGAGGAAAGAGGATCTCTTTTCCAGATCCATCGGGCGGGTAAAATATCCGTAGAGTGTCGTAACGAATCCGCTTCCTCCATGTTTGTGTTCCGGGGGACAGCCTTATGACTAGTTGACTGTTTCTAGGGGAGTTTCGCTTGCAGCAGCAGAAAGAAAAAGTCCGAATGTTTGCATTGGCGCGTGAGTTAAACATGGAGAGTAAAGATCTCCTTGCACTGTGCCAGCAACATGGACTGGAAATAAAGAACCAACTCAGCACCGTCGAAC
>RGDT01000006.1 GCA_009918525.1 Planctomycetia bacterium | reverse complement strand
AACCCGTATTCGACAAACTCAAGGCCGATCTCGCCAAGGCGTTATTGTCCCTACCGGCGGTGATGGCGTTCGAGTACGGGGCGGGGTTCGCGGTCGCGACGATGCGCGGCAGTCAGTGTAATGACAGTTTCGTTCCGAATCTGGATCGTCCGCACAAAATCAGTACGGCCACCAACCGTCATGGGGGGATACTAGGCGGCATCTCGACCGGAGAGCCGATCATTTGCCGGGCAGCGATCAAACCGACGAGCAGCCTTGCGCGATCGCAAAAGACGGTGAGTCGGCAGGGAGAACCGGCCGAGATTGTGACGAAAGGAAGACACGATCCGTGTCTACTGCCACGATTTGTGCCGATGGGTGAAGCGATGGTCGCTCTGGTGTTGGCGGATCATTGGCTGCGGTGGCGTTCACAATGTAGCGGGTGAGTCAACCAAGACGATGGCCGTAAGATGTCAGGGTCTGTTGGGTCATTGATCGAATTGTTCTTGAGTCTACGAGGTATTTCCGAGCCATTTGGCTGTAATCGATCCCATAAGGAACGATAAGAAATCAGGATCTAGTCAATCGACCTGCTCGCCTAACTCCTCTTGTAACCGGCGTAAAACTCGTGACTTGGCTTTGCGTACTGCTACTTCACTCATCGACAATTCCACACCGACATCGGCCGCTGGCAGACCATCGACTGCCATTCGCCAAAACGCTCGCCACGTTCGTTCCTCGAACTCGACCTGAATCAATTCCAAGGCTCGCTGATACACAGCATCAATCGCGCCTTTATCGGCCTCATCGTCCGGTTTTACCTGCTCGATCTTTTGAAGAATATGCTGATGCGTCAATCCGCCTCCTGCGAAAGGGAGGCTGTTTCGCTCGCGATAATAATCTCGAATTTTGTTTCTCGTCACGGTCGCCAGCCACACCCGAAAGGGATTGTAGGCTCCCGCAGACTCCCGTTTGTACGAGCCGATATTTCGGGCCAAGGCACGATATACCTCTTGTGTCACGTCTTCGATGTCGTTGACATGAACGTGCCAACTACGACACCAATGATGAATGAGTGGTTTATAAAGGTATATGAACCGACTCCACGCATCTTGGTTGTTATTACGTATCAATTCCAGGAGGCTAACGGGCGTTTTACTCTGATCCTGCACAGTTGCCTCCAACCAACGATAGTTGCGGAGAGAGAGCCATTTGCGTAACTTATTATATGATGATTTCCTTCACGGTAGGAAAAAAAGTCAATTTTTGGCGTCAGGCAGGGACCATATGGATACTATACGCTCTTGCCCACCGGATGCCCATCTCAGCGCATTTCATCTCGGCATGTTGCCAAACAGCGATATCAACCGAATTGCCAATCATGTTGAAACCTGTAGAGAGTGTAACGACAAACTGCGACAAATCGAGAGAACGCTGGTAAATGGGGATCTTCTTGTCCTACGGCGTCTCGAATTGCGGGCTGAGTCAAGGCCGGAAAAAGCGACAAGCAATCTCAACAATTTCCCAGCGAGGCTGCAACCTGACCAAATCTCATTCAGTCGTGATCGTTATCGCGATGTTACCTCGACAACCTACCCGAACGTGCCGGGTTACGAGATATTAGGTTGTGTCGGCCAAGGCGGAATGGGCATTGTGTACCAGGCACGCCATTTAAGGTTGAATCGTCTTGTAGCCTTGAAAATGGTTCGCAAGGAACGAGCTGATGCTCTGATTCGATTCCAAATCGAAGCCGAGGCGATCGGGCAGTTGCAACATCCTCATATCGTGCAGATTTTTGAGATTGGCTGCGACCAGCACTCGCCGTACATGGCACTAGAATGGGTCGAAGGCGGTTCGTTAGCTGATTATTTGAAAGGCAAACCGCAAAAACCGAAAATAGCGGCTCAATTACTTGTCTCGATGGCACGAGCTATCGATCATGCCCATCGGCGCGGGATCATTCACCGCGATCTGAAGCCGGCAAACATACTCATGTCTAAAAGCAGCGAGGGAGCGGTTGTGGCCGCGGAGACTCCCTTCGATGAGTCATGCTTACTACCAGTTGTGAAAATAACGGATTTCGGACTGGCTAAACGTCTCGAAAACCCGATCAATCAAACGCAAACCGGCGAAGTCCTCGGCACACCGGATTACATGGCCCCCGAACAGGCTTTCGGAGGCAACCACCCTGTCGGCCCAGGAAGTGACATTTACGCTCTGGGAGCGATCCTGTACGAGATGTTAATCGGCCGACCACCATTCCAGAGCTTTCACCCTTTGGCAACGCTGGACCAAGTGCGAACCGAAGCCCCCACTCCGCCCCGAAGCTTGCAACCGAACATTCCTCGCGATCTGGAAACGATTTGTCTGACTTGTTTGAACAAAAATCCAAACCGACGCTACAAGAGCGCGGAAGCTCTAGCCGAAGACCTGCAACGATTTTTGAACAGTCAACCGATCGTGGCTCGGCGAGTAGGAGCGATTGAACGAATTTGGATGGCAGCGACCCGTTATCCACTTATTACCATGTTAATGATAGCCGTGATGCTGTCCTTAAGTATAGGAATCGTTGTATCGGTTCTTTTTGCTCAGAAATCGCATAAAAATGCACAGATTGCAGAGTACAATGAAAAACAAGCCGGAATCGAGGCGGCTGCTGCCGTTGAATCGAAAAAAATTACAAGATGGGCACTAGCTGACAAGTATATCGATCAAGGTCTTCGGTTGGCTCAGCAGGGAGAGGATGCTGAGGCGTTGTTGTGGTTTTGCGAGGCCAAGCGGTTGGCCAACGATGATCCCCTTCGAGCAGAATCCTGTTCTGTGCGGATAAGAGGTTGGGCCAAAAAGGTCAGTCGGCCTGTGGCCTCTCTTCCACGCCTACGATTTCGGTCGAAGTCGCTCGCTCTGCACCCCGAGCATCGCCATTTGATTGTATCTTTTTGGCCCGGAGAAGGCGGCCCGGATCAATTATGGGATCTCGATCGGGAACAACTCGTCACGATTCCGTCGACTTTCGGAACCCTTAACGTAGCGACCTGGTCGCCCGATGGTAGTCGAATCGCTATCGGTACTCGTGAGGGGCGCGTTTTTATCTGTCGTTTTCCCAGCTTTGAATCAATACACAGTTTTAACATCTCCGAACCGGTGTCCTTGGTACAATTCAGCCCTACCGGCAACCGTCTGCTGACGATAGCCAATACCAAGCTGTATGTTTGGGACCATCAGGCAGCGGATTTTCGGGGCAAACCACAAACCCTACCCATGAACGCTGTCGCGGCCACGTTCAGCCCGGACGGTACTCGATTCGCTCTCAATTATCTTAATAATCAGTTTACAATATTTTCTATGGAGGACGAGCCGAAAGAGTTATTTCGAGATTCTCATCACATTCGGATTCCTAATGGTTCAAATCTTGCCCTACCCCGTTTCAGTAAAAATGGGTTACGGATGTTGACCTATGATGGTGCCAACTTGGTCTATTGGGATTTGGTCGAGAGAAAAAAGCTTCAGTCCAAAAAATGTAATTTTATGCTAGCGTTCGATCTCAGTCCCGATGGTAGCTGGGTTTTGTTATCTGATCTCACATTGAAGACTTTAATTGTTCATGCAGATTCGACATGGAAGACACACTCATGGCTTCCGTATTCGTCGGCCTATGCAAAATTCTCGACGGACGGGAGGCAGTTTTTGACGGTCAGAGAATATCCTTATGCTTCCGTCTCGATTGTAGATACAGCAACCGGACAAACAGAAGAAGTAGCAGCAGCCGATCAAGAGCGAATCTACAATGTAGCGTGGTCGGATGATGCTAAATTCGTCGTTACCGAATCGCACGACCATCAGATTCGCGTCTGGGGGGGACGCCTAAGCAAAAACCCGGATTTTTTCATTCCAGGTCATGGCGGTCTATCCCGTGGACAGTTTAGTCCAGATAACAACCTACTTTTGGTAACGAATCGCCATTCGTCAGCCCAGGTATACCAAGTGAAAACAAAGACTCCGATTGGTCCTGAGATGAAGACAAAGGGAATTGTGGAATACGCTTGTTTTACAGCCGACAGTTCGCATGTTGCCACGATCAGTGCGAATGGAATGCAACACATATGTGAGATGTTTGGTTGCGTCTCTGGTGATCGTAGTTGGCCTCCTGTGGAGCTGCCGGGAGTTGCCAATTATATGCATTGTTTGCCTCGCTCATCACGTTTGCTTATCAGCAATACTAGTGGCCATAGATGGTTGCTTTTAATCGACGGAAAGAATGGAAAGATAATATGGAAAACTCAGGCTGATTTCTCAATTGCTCAATTTTTTGTTGATGCCGAAGGATCGGAAATCTACATTTTGGACCGCAGCGGAGAACAGTTTGCTGTGTTGGACAGTGCTACCGGTGCGATTAAACGTCGTTTTATCCCCGCTCCAGGCAGGAAATTGCCGAACACGATTTACGCACTTTCGTCGAAGGGATTACTTGTCAGCGGAACCACTGTGGCCCATTCTCCAGAAATTTGGAATGTTCATACGGGTGAAAGAGTTCTTCATCGGTTGCCCCAATCCTCTTGGTTTTGGCCGAGAGAGTTTAGCAGCGATGGTCGTCTTTTATTAACTAACAGCCAGGATCATCAATGGCATATTTGGGATGTTGATGCAGGCCGACGGATGGGTACATCGTTCACTCTTGGCCCTCGATTTCAGTTGAAATTCACTTTCGACGCTAAGGCTGTCTTTAGCGTTTGTGCTGATGGTTTTTTTGATGTATTGGACATTCGCGATGGCCGTCGACTTTTGCCTACTCAATCGATTAAACACCCTTCAGACTCCTCTTCGAAAGGCTTTCGGCTACTTGAAACAAGCCCTGATGGCCGTTGGCTATTCGTCGGGAGCCTAGGCGGATATCGACACCTTCCGATTCTGCCGATGCCCGACTTGAGTTTGCCCAAGCAGGAGGAATCGATTGATGATCTCGCGAACTGGGCGGAATTGGTGTCGTTTCGGCGAGTGAACCCCGAAGGTAATCTGGATGTGCTGTCTTCAGAAGAATGGCAACAGCGTTGGAAGAAAGTAGGGCCGCGCGGCACCAAACCTATTGATTTCGCCAGATGAACGTGACAAGCGTAGTCCCCGATAATGACCAATCCAACGTCACGTATTTCTTGTGCTCGCACATCGGCTACCTCTTGACTCGTACTATGTCGGCGGGATTGCGTTCAATGACGCCCGCTCTAGCTTTTGGATTGAATCGAAAACGTCCGAGCGGGATGATTCCGCTCGGACGTTCCCGTTTTCATCATGAAAGCGATTAGATGACAAAATTCATGTTGTTATTGGCCTGATCCAGAGCGGTTTTCAGAGCATCCGCGAGTTCCGGCGTGGGCGTGGGCGCACCGGTTAAGGTACTGCCGTTGCCCAGCAGATTGTTGGCGAGCGCTTTCAGATTGTTGATAGTGATGGTTCCATCCGCCCCCAGTCCGATCGCTGCGTTGCCCTGCGGATACAAGGCCAGTAGTCCGGCGGCATAGACTTTGGCAGCACCGCTCACGAAACCAGCTTCGACGTTCAGTTCCATCACCGCCAATTGTGCCGACAGCATGTAGGTTGAATTCGCCTTTTTGAGCCAGGATCGCAGGCTGCTGTAGCTCCTCGGATCAAAATTTTGGCCCATGGAATTTTTCAAATTCAGGTTTTTGAGCAACTCCATCTCCGGTTTCGAGCTGCGATCGTCGTTGACCTGAAGTTTGCCGACCTTGCTCGTCCAGTACTTAATATTCTGCCCGCCGCCGCCGCCCAGCGATGGAGACGATGAGGAGATGATGAAGTTCTGGTTGGTGTTGGCCAGTTCCAGAGCCTTCGCGAGTGCCAAGAGGTAATCGCGCGTTGCTCCCGAATCTTTCGCCAATGCTTTGTCGGCAGCGCTCATCAAGTTGTTAATCGAGATACTTCCGTCTGCTCCTAGGCCGATGCTCGAGTTACCGCCTGGATACAGTCGCAAAAGGTCGGCCGCGTACACCTTGGCATCGGGATTTACGAATCTGGCTTCCACATTTAGTGCCATTGCCGCCAACTGGATGGACAGGATGTAGGAGGGATTACCGTTCGCCGAGCTTTTCAACCAGTTACGAAACTCGTTGTAGCCTTTGGAATCATTTTCGCTGGTCGAGAAATCTTTGAGGAGCGCGCCGGTATTAGTCCGCAGATTCAAAGAGTTGAGGATTTTCAACTCATCCACTGCCGTGCCGTTATCGAACATGACGTCTTGACCGTTCTTGCTCGACCAGAAACCAACGCTGCGACCACCTCCACCGTTGAGGTAGGCAAGATTGATGGTCACGGTCGCGGTGCTCGTCGTGCAACCATCGGAAACGCTGTAGGTGAACGTATCCGTTGTTCCACCGAATGTGGACGGAGCCGTGTAGGTGTAAGTGCCGTTACCGTTGTCAACCAGCTTGCCCAGCGTCGGCCCCGCCCCTAGCTGGAACGTCAACTTGTCATTATCCGGGTCGCTGTCGTTGCTCAACAACGAACTCTGGCTAATCACAACCGACGTACCCGGCATGATAAGCCCAGGAACGGTGTCACCCTTCGCAGACGGTGGAAGATTGAGGGTGACCTCGATGACGTCATCGGCATAGGCACCAAATTTGTCCATCGCTTGGACAGTGAAGGTGTCCACAGGATGCCCAGCCGGGAACGTGGCATTCGCCTCGTAAGTGTAATTTCCCTTGGAAGGGTCGGTAACCTTGGCAATGCCGTACATGGGTTGCGTTACAATCGTAAAGACAAGATCATCGCCGTCAGGGTCTGTTGATTTATCCGTTCCAGAGCCGATTTCACCTGGTTCGATGCAGTTTAAGGGGCTGCCGTTGGGCAGAGGAGCACGATTACCGTAGTAGTTCCCTGGGTCAGTGTCGGAAACCGGGGAACCCAATGGCGACAAGCCCGTCGCAGTGGCAACATTGGTGTTTTGACCAGGCAACGCGGGCACGGTCAACTCGTAGATCCAAGTTTCACCGGGATCCAGAATGGTATCGCCGTTCCCGTTGGAAATCATCATTCCCTTGAGCAGAATGTCGCCCTGTTTGTCGTCGGTCAGTGTAATACCGTGGAGGTTGACATTACCCTTGTTGGTCATGGCATAGCGGAAGGTGACATTTGTTTTCGCATCAATCGGCGAGAGGATCACGCCAGGGGCTGTGTTGGCATCGTCTCCGTTGACGTACTTCACGAGGTCGATGGCCAGCTTTTGTGGCAAGGTCACGGTTTCATCATCGGTTCCGCTGACCGGATCTCCCGAAGGCGGTGTACCATTGGCCTTCGCTAGGTTGTAGAACTTACCCGCGTCGATGTCGCTTTGTGTGAGGGAGTAGGTTCCCGTGAACGTCGTCGAATCCACGGCACCGGGAGCCAACGAGACAATGGAACCGCCGCTGACCGTGACACCACCTACGGTGTCGGCAACCGTGACACTCTTCAGCGTCACGTTGCCGGTATTGGTGACGGTGAAGGTGTAGTGAACCATTTCACCCACGTCAGGCAAGCCGTTGCCGTTGGTGTCGTCCCAGATGTAGCCGTCGTTGTTGGTGTCCACCGCTGTCTTGACCAGTTTAATAGCCGGATTTTGCTGGGCATTCCCAAAACTGGGCAGTGTGTATGTTGCATTCGCGGTGTTCATCGTGATTGTGATCGTGAAATTATTGACCGTGGCATTCTCCCCCGTCACGCCGGTTGGATAGGTGCCGTTGAGTGGACCAGTTTGTAGCCACCCGCTTTGATTCACTTCACGAACGGTGAGCGTTTGGCCCGGCACCATACGGTCAAAGGTGTATTTGCCGGTGCTGTCGGTGGTCGTCCAGCGTTCGCCCTCACCTGAATCCCAGGTACCGTTGCCGTTTTTATCTGTCCAATCGAGTTGATTGTTGTTGTTAGAGTCGATATAGATTTGCCAATTACTAAGCCCAGATTCACCGCTATCCTGAACGCCGTTGCCGTTAACGTCGTTGAACTTGTAGCCTGTGAGGTTGCTGCTAATGACCGGCCCACCGACGCCTACCGACCATTCCTCGAAACCGTCGCTGCATTCCCAAAGTTTGCCCGAGGTGTTAGGAAGATAACCCATCGCGGAGTAGACGTAAACGTATGCTTGCGAAGAATCAAAAGCTGAGTCTGGAATGAAGACCGAGACATCGCCTACGCCGCTGCCTGGTTGTAAATCGTAATTGAGCAGGACAACATTATTCACGCCGTTGTCGAGATTGTATCTAAGCGACGACGAGCCTCCCTGTGTAAAGGTACCCGTACTCGTTGGGGTTCCAGTGAACCCGTAGAGTGTACTGCTAGTCGATTGATAAATCTGCAAAGCATCCAGAGACAAGTACTGTTGCCCGATAGAGTTGCTGTTTTCGTTAATGTCCAGCCGAAGTTCGCGATACGCTTCCACCAATCCGGTCTGTGGATTGACGAGATAGGCAACGGGAATAGCACTTAACAACAGAGCCTTGTTGTACTGAGAGCTATATTTACCCGTTTCGTCGAACTGGGCATTTTTATTCGCCCCCGAATTGTATCCTTGCTCAGTGCCGCCTTGGCCCTGAATTCGAACGAAGGGATCGACTACCCCCGTTCCACCTTTGAATGCAGCGTTCGTGAAAAACGCAGCGTTGATCGTGCCTCTACCGTTCGGCATCGTCAGATCGACGGCCGCCGGTGTGGTGCGGTCTTCCAGTGCTTCGATCCGAGGATGTGCTGTACCCTTGGGCACGAATTGGTGTTTTGTGGTGCGTCGAGTTTGACGCGTGGCAGAAGCAACTTGCAGCCATTTACGCAGGTTGTGGAACATCATGGGATAGATCCTTTGCTTAGTTAGTCCGATCGAACAAACGCGAGCACATCGCACTTGCTCAACCGACCGAAGTTCCGACCGTGATCGGTACTGGCTACGTGCCGCGACCTATCTCGATCGCACAAACCGTATTTCTCGGGCTGGCCTACTTCTTTTCAGGCACCGCTACGCGGCGACAACTGGTTCAGAAGCGACGAAGTCTGGTGAAATGGTGTTTCGCGATGCAAACCCTTTGAGATGTTCCGCGAGCGAAACACGTCTCACCAGGGCCGCCACACGATGAGAGCGGCCTAATCGATGAGAGACAATTTATGTGCCGACAGAGATAAACAGATAAAAGATCTTTTATATGTTGATTTGTAAAGTCATTTCATGACATGCGTTGCGAAAACTTCCGGGGAGCTGACTCGGACATCATTCCTTGAGCGTTGCATGGACGTGTTTTCGCCGAGTCTATCGCCGGGAAAAAGAAATGGTCAAAACGAGGCCAATTTTATTTTATTTGATAGGTTTCGGTACAGAATCGCCAGGTGATATCGCACCAACCATGGTGTCCAGTCGGAGATGTGAGACTATCTCTCTAGCAAATATAGACTTACTTATCCGTCAATATGCCCGCTTCTGTCAACATTCGTCTGGCTCGCGGGATGTCTTGCGTCAAGTACCACGCCATGCCCCCATAGAACATCTGGAGTTGCCCCAGGTATTGTTCCGCCAGACGCGGCGCGGAGTTACCTAACAACCGAGCCGCCATGGCCATCGCCCGTCCATCACAGCGGAGGAAAAACTGCACCTGATGACGAATCGCCGAACGTCCTTCAATGTCATTACCTGTCGAATAGCGAAGTACGGCCATCGCTCTCACTCCCGACGCTGGAAGCAATGCGGCCGGCTTGATCTGGCCCTCGGCGTACCAAACTTGCAACCCATCAGCCTGATGGACGGTTTGCCAAGTCACCTCGCTCCCTTGGCCGTCTTTCCAGAGATACTTACCGGGAGAAGTTTCTACGACGTCGCTCACCTTGGCACCCAGAGTACGCCAAAGCTTCACACTTGTTTGCGGATTGTTCAACAGCCAACGATAAATATCCGGTGTAGCATTGAACGATTCAGCCTGCCCCTTGGCGCTCAGGTTGGGCGAATCAAGTACCGACCGAGCTTTATCGCGAAATTCGGCCGCGAAGGTACTCACGGGGATAGGTTCCGTTGATGGCGTATCGGGCGCAGCCGGAAACGGGGATGAGCCAGCGATACATTTGCCTATAAATCCAAATAATAGCAGGCTGGCTAACCATTGCGGAGCGTACATCGTGCGTCCCCCACCTAAACCGCGCGAACACTTAGAACGAATGCGATAAGTGCGGTGTTTTCATCGACCAGGAAAGCGGGAAAAATGTAGAAAAAGACGTTAATGATGTATTTTTCGGCAATCGACGAAAGATAAAAAAATTGAGAAAATTAGGATGATTGCTGACTTTTCGTCAATCTAACCCCATCATCCTAAGAAGTGGCTGGTGCTTTAGACGCTTCACGATTGTAGGGAAAATATGATTTCAGTGCGTTGATCGGGCCTTCAAACAGGTGCCAGGAAACTATGGCTAGCCC
Organism: Planctomycetia bacterium; assembly: GCA_009918525.1. GTDB lineage: Bacteria > Planctomycetota > Planctomycetia > Gemmatales > Gemmataceae > RGDT01. The sequence continues at coordinate 20,858 of RGDT01000006.1, read as the reverse complement.
CACTGTCGCGAAGAACGTCACCACAAACGCCGGCACCACGGCTAGAAGCGGAAGATATGGCAAGATGGCAGGTTTTATCGCGTACAGCAAATTGTGAAAGACGTATAAACCGTAGCTAATTTTGCCAAGGTAAACGGACGGTGGGCGCGTAAATAGCCAACGCACTGAACCAGGTTCGATTCGCCACAACCCTAAGATCACCAGGGCAAAGCCGATGCCTTGCCCCGTCTGATGCAGGAAATCGAGGCCCAATCGATTGAGTAAGCGGGTACCGTATTGATCCACAGACGCAAAAGCGTGCAGTACACAACCGAGCAAAAGAAGGCGAAGAGCTGGTAATTTTCGTTCTCCGAAATATAAGTCGGCCCAAGCAGCTAGAGCACCCCAAAGGAGATACTCGCCACTGACGGGCAAAAGGAGATAATCCCGCCATTCGATGTCAGAATTTTGCTTAGACAGATAAAGCAACACTACGCGAAAGATAAACGAACCCAACCATAAAGCAACCAACAGTCCCAACCGAAAGCGTCTCGGCCAAATTAGGAGAATGACAGGATACAAAAGGTAAAATTGTTCCTCAACGCATAGACTCCAGAAATGAACCGTTCGCCCCGGCCAAACATTGGTGAAGAAGAAATCATAATTCATCAAGTAGGTAAAATACCACATCGGCGTCGGTAAGCGGTCAAGGAGCAACAACACGACCAATGTTGCATAGTAAAGAGGAAAGATTCGCAGCGTGCGACGGGCGTAGAACACTCCCAAATCGTGCCCTAGCGAGTCGGTCTGATTGCGCATTAACAATCGCGTGATGAGAAACCCCGATAGCACGAAAAACAACCGAACGCCTAATTCGCCATATGCGTACTGTGACTCGTTGAGGTGAAAGAAGAAAACGCCCACAAACGCCACGAACCGCAGTGTGTCCAGTTGGGGACGGTGCGAATCGGTAGACGACGGCGTAGGTGTTCGCGAATGGCTCATATCGATAACCTAGCTCCTGTTTTACCCCTGTGCTGAAGCCGACAATCCGAGTCGTCGCAAATGACGGGGCAACACCAAATGGAGTCCGTGCCATGCAATTGGGATTCGTGAGTGCCATCCTGCCGGAACTGTCGCTCGAAGAGGTCTTCACGACCGCCGCCGAATGTGGTTATGGCTGTATCGAGTTGATGTGTTGGCCTGTCGGGAAAGCAGATCGCCGCTATGCCGGGGTGACGCATCTGGATGTTACTTCGTTCGGTGATACGGATCTCGAGCGCGTTCGTGGGTTGATTCGCAATACAGGGGTTAGCCTATCGGGGCTGGGCTACTACCCCAATCCGCTCGCTCCCGATGCCGACCACCGTCGCGCGGTCAGCGCCCATCTCCTGAAAGTCATCGACGTGGCTGCGATACTTGGCCTCAAGGTGGTCAACACCTTCATCGGCCGTGATCCCACGAGAATGATCGACGCCCAGTGGGACGACATGATCGCGGTATGGGCGCCGATTGTCACTCATGCCGAACGACTCGGAGTCAAGATTGCCATCGAACATTGTCCGATGCTTTTCAGCGCGGACGAATGGCCTGGTGGAAAGAATCTAGCGATTTCTCCGGCTGTGTGGCGTCGGCTATTTCAGGCGTTTCCAGGTCCAACCTTAGGACTGAATCTGGACCCTTCGCATCTGGTATGGCAGTTTATCGACGTTCCGAGAGCAATTCGCGAATTTGGATCGCGTATTCACCACGTCCACGCCAAGGACGCCCGCATCGACCCTGATAAACTCTATGAGCTTGGCGTGACGGGGCTGATGTGGCATACGCCCAAACTGCCTGGCATGGGTGATGTGAATTGGTCTTCGTTCTTCTCGGCTCTAACCGACACGGGCTACAACGGCCCTGTTTGCGTCGAGGTCGAAGACCGGGCGTATGAAAAGACTCTGGCCGACCGCAAGCGTGCCCTGGTGCAGAGTAGACGTTTCTTGGAAGCGTGGATCAGTTGAACGATCGTCCGCTATCTACCGCAGTTCAGAGGGGAGGAGGCGCCCAACCTCTCCCGCTCGTTCCTCTGTCGGGCCGTCGCATCAGTAGTGCCCGCTCGACATCTTGTTCGGCTAATCCGCGATAGGCTCGCGCTCGGCCTTCGTAAAGATCGGCCGACGGCTGAGTATCAATCGCCCGTGTGAACGCCTCAATTGCTCGCTCGAACTCTCCTTGTTTTAAGTGCATCTCGCCTACCAGACAGCCCATGTCGGCAGCCGTGCTTTGCTCAAACGGTTCGGGCCCAATCTGTCCGCTACGGCGATATCGTTCGTAAACCTGTTGTAGTGGTTCGAGTTGTGCGTAATAATCAGCGTTCGTTTGTTGGAGTTTCTTGTCTGCTTCCTCATCCCCGCGGATGGCGTTGAATAATAGATGGAGTGCCGGGCGACGATGCTCCAGTGAACGAACAACATCGTCGTTGTCAACCAACTCGAATAGGTCGTCAAGTCCGGAGCCTGCCGCAACCATCCGGGCGAGGGCTTTCTCATCGCCGCCGAGCAATCGCATCAGGAGGGCCGTACCGGGACTATTGGCTTCTAGCCATAACCTGCCGGGACGATCACCGTCCAACGCCAACAAGAGGAAATGAATCTGCGGGAACGCCTGCTCCAGCCAGTTACTCGCTTCGACCGGATTTCTGGACGTCATGATGACACCACCGCTCGATGAAAAGTCGCGATTGATGCGTTCAGCATGACAGGTTCCCGCCAATCGTCAAGGCTAAACCCTACACCATCAAGGAGCCCAATCCATGTCCGGCGTGAGACGTAGGCAAAACTCAGCCAGCAATTGCGCAGCCCGATCGAGGTCGTCCAGATGCACAATTTCAACGGGGCTGTGCATATAGCGGTTGGGAATCCCCACGATGCCCATCGCCACCCCTTCCCGTGAAATTTGCATCACATTGCCGTCCGTCCCCGTCGCACGCGGTGCCCCACGTACTTGCACGGCGAGTTGCTTTTCGCGGGCCGTCGCTTCCAAACGCTCCAACACGTGCGGGTTGATGTTTGGCCCTCTGAACAACACCGGACCTTCACCCAGTTTCGTTTCGCCGATTTGTTTTTTGTCGTTACCTGGCGTGTCGGTCGCATGACACACGTCAACCGCGATGCCTACCGATGGTTCGATGGCATAAGCGCTCGTCGTTGCACCGCGTAGCCCAATCTCCTCCTGAACGGTCGAGACGCAATAGACGGGAACTTGCAAATCCTTACCATGCAACAGACGGAGCGTTTCCATCACCACCCACAACCCTACTTTGTCGTCCATCGCTGGGGACGCCGCCAATCTGTTACGTAGAGGCCGATATTTCAGCTCGAACGTGACGCTATCGCCATGCTGCACAATGTCGCGGGCCTCTTTGCCGTCTTTGGCTCCAATATCCACCCAAACATCCGTGAACTCTGGAACCTTCTTGCGTTCTTCGGGTGTCAGTAGATGAATCGCCCGACGCGCGACGACTCCGGGCACCGGTCCCGATTTGGTCCAAACCGTCAGATGTTGCCCCAGCAAAATTTGCATGTCCCAGCCGCCGATCGGCTGAACGTACAAAAAACCGTTTTCGTCGATATGTTGCACCATTAGCGCGATTTGATCGCAATGCCCGGCGAGCATTACACGCTGATGCTTGGCCTGATCCTTCCCTCCCTGCGGATATCGGATCGCCATCACATTACCGTGACGATCGGTTCGCACTTCGTCGGCATATTGTCCGGCCCATGCTCTCACGACGTCTTGAATGGGCCGCTCAAAGCCTGAGGCGCTGGGGGTTTCTAATAGCGATTGAAGGAAAGCGTGGGAGTGTTCGTGCATCGGATACTCACAGGGTTCGGGGTGCGATCGCTTCATCCTAGTCGCTTGACGGCATTCCGCACACTTCGCTTTCGTCTCAGGCGGAAACGTCGGTGACGGCTTTGCACCAATCGCCATCTGTCAGAGCCGGAAGCGTCAGCGCCGGCACGTTCTGAAGCGCCGTCGATCACGCATCCGGCTCTGATAGCGCGACAGCACTGATAGCGTGGAAAACAAAGCCATGTCGGCATTCCACTCGTAGGACTTGATTCTTTTTTGTCGGGGAGTTATGGGACCGTCCATTCAATGGAAGTCACGGGAGGCAGTCACATGGCCATTCATCGCTGGTTCTGCGCGATAGCACTTATGATCGTAACGCTGGGGACCGGCTGCCAGGCCTGGTGTGCCCGCCATTACCCTTGTCCGCAACCAGCATACACGGGTTATGGTTATGGTGGAGCACCTCCCGTGGCATGCCTACCCTGTTGTCCTCCTGCTAGCGGCTATCCGACTTCAGCGGCTCCGGCGTGGAATGCCCCGCGGGCCGTGGCCGGTGCTCCTTGCGTACCGTGTCAGTGAAACAGAGCGGTTGTAGAACTTCTGAGAGGGAAGTCCCTCGCTCGCTGTGCTCTGTTTATACCCAACGTGCCAGAATTGCTTGAAGAATGTTCGCCCAGCTATCGCACGCGTCATCGCCCTCAACGGGAACCGCATCGGCAGTCCCATCGCCCAGGGCAGGTCGTGGTCCATTTATAGCCAAGCGAGTGACGACAGCGTCACGAACCTCCACCCGCGTTGGGGCAATGCCGCACATCAACAGATGAACCATACTACGCCGAGTCCATTCCTGACAACGCCCAGGCAGCTTGTTCATGGGCAACCGTTCTATGGTCACTACTCCGGTTTTAATATCTTCTAGAAATAGTTTTTCCAGTAATTGGCGTTCTTTGAGCAGTGGTTCTTTCGACGATTCCTGGTGCTGGAGGGAAGCCCCTAACTCTCCTCGTGCCCCCTTCATCGCTTCCGGTTGGGGACGTGAAAGCACGCCCCTACCCACGGCCACCGCTTCACCAACGCCTGGGAATACGAAATGAAAGTTGAGCGCATCGGTTGTCAGCCATTGAGCCAGTTTGCGAACAAGCGTATGAACCAACCCAAGCAACATCACCCCGCGTTGATAAGGTAATTCAGAATCTTTGAAACGAGTTTCTTGGAGGTCCGAGGAGAACACAAGGACGAAGGTTCGACGCCGACGCATGAACTGATTGTCGTCACGCGAATAATATAATAGTTCGTCCATCAGGAACATGGTGTCGAATAGGTCTGGTTCTGCGGAACGCTGCGGTTCCATATACGCTAGTTGCGAATGAAGGAGGCTTTCGATGCTCCCCTTATTCGATAGGGACGTGAACCCACCTACCGGATACATATCTTCATCGAGAATCTTTGTCGGGACCTCCATTCGCCGGGCCAAAGGTTTGATCTTGTGCCGGGGCAACGTCGCTTCCAGGAACGCCCCGGCTTGCAATACCTGCCGATGAGCCAAGCGTTGCCCTAATTCTTCTAGCGCGGATTTATGTTCGAGGTCGAAAATATCCTCTGGGCCAAGTATCTCGGCAATACAACGCGACGACTGAATAAGCGACTCGTACAAGACGCACAAAAGCGGATGCGGGCCGGCGACTCGTAGGGACTCATAGCCCTCGGCTAACAACTCCTCGGCGGGCATATCGAGCAGCCCCGTCACGACGCCCGCGCTCATCTCGACGCCGTCGAACTTGGCACGTTCGTGGAACTGCCCCATGAAATAGGCCAGCCCCCGTGCCTGATCGCGGCCTTTTTCGTACTGACGCAGCGCATCACAGGCTCGGCCGAAGGTCCAGTCGGCGTAGATTTTGCCCAAGACGTGGTCTTCGTAGGTGCGTAGGAGATTGATGGGCAGATTCGGTACGGTGGTCGTTGATTCGCGTCCGATGCGGTTTTCCCAGTCCTCACCGTAGGTTACATGTCCCAAATCGGCTAGGAAGCCAATCGGCGGCAACGCATATCCAATCGAGACTAATTCCTTGGCCCAGCTGAGGATGTTGCGAACGGTGGAAGACGTTGGCGGTAGAACCCGCTGCCACCACAGCCCCTGTAACAGGAAGCGGCGAGCGTCCGACGTATCGCGGATGATGTGCGTCTTCACGTTGAAGGCTACTCCCAGGCATCGCTTCTGGGTGGAGGCGGAGAAAGCCCCCATTCCCCGGACCACCCTTCCCCAGACACGGCGAACACTCCAACCGCGTCAGGTTTATTCTACGGGTCAAAACGGCGCGGTGAGAGATTTCCCATTGTGCGGTGGGCCAATTGCCAACAAAAAGGGTACGACCTTGACCGCCCACTGTTCTGCCGATGGGTAGGTACCGGCTGATTCGCCCCAGGCACTGCGGAGCATGTCGGTGTCGATAACGCCGGGATTCAACGGCACGGCACACATGCCAGCCGGCAGTTCTTTTGCTAAGGCCAAGGTCAACCCTTCGATAGCGTACTTCGAGGCGCAATACGGAGCTACCTCTGGCGATGCACTACGTCCCCAGCCGCTACTGAAGTTGACGATAACGCCCTTTTTTCGAGCCACCATCGCCGGTAAAAACGCACGCAACACCCGCGCCACACCGTTGACGTTGATGTCCATCAGCCGCTCGAACTCGTCGGCAGTTATTTTCCATAGAGGCGCGACGGTGTTGATGACGGCAGCATTGTTCACCAGCAGATCGGGTGGTCCGTGCTTTTCCAACAATCGTTTCGCCCAAGCATCCACAGCAGACGCCACGCGAACATCGACCTTCGCGAAATCGTGAGGGGTCGCATATTGTTTGCGTAAGGCTTCCAGTTGAGCCGTTCCACGACCGCAGCCGAGAAGCGTGTGCCCGCGCGCGATAAAACCATCGGTCAAGGCACGGCCCAACCCGCGAGTCGCACCAGTGAGGACGATGATTTTCGCGGCCATCAATTCCATCTCCCCTATCGTTCGACTGGAAATTCGCGGTTGCGCCATTCGCGCATTCCGCCATCCATCGAGATGACGTTATTGTAGCCCATCTTTTGCAGCAGATCAGCCGCCAACGCCGAACGAAATCCGCCTCCACAATACAAAATCAATTCCGTGTTCGTGTCAGGGACTTTGGCTTCGATGTCGCGTTCGAGAATACCCTTTCCCAGATGGATCGCGCCGGGAACGCGATCCACAGCATATTCGCTCTCTTCGCGAACGTCGATAATCAACAGCTTCTCGCCCGCATCGAGGCGAGCCTTCACCGCTTCCACCGTGGTTTCAACGATGCGCGTTTTCGCCTCGTTAACCAGAGCGAGGAACCGCGGGGAGTGCTGTTTACCCATAATAGACGACTCTCACTTCAGGGGCTTAACATATCGATACAGCGCAGAGAGTGGATCGTCGTCTACTTTATACAGTTTACCGTCACGCTGATACATTTTGCGTTGTTCATCGCGGTTGAGCGGCCTCGCTCCGATTCGTCCGAACACCGCCAACTGATTCCCGCTCTCATCTACCGCCCGGTCGCGGTCCACACCTTTACTGATCGCATACGCCTTACCTTCGTGAGGTAATTTATATGTCGCGATCAGACGAGGCATCGGCCTCGGCGCGAATCCCCCATTGCCCGGCGTTTCCGGCGACGTCAGTTGCACGACTCGCATCCCGTTTTTGCCGTCGGCCAGGTAAGCAAATTCACTGGTGTAAGTGATACCTAGTTTCACATCGTTGAGATCGTTGATCTCACCATCGGCTGTGAAAACCTGGTCGATTTTCAGTTCTTCGGGGTTGGTCACATCGAGAATAATCAAGCCTTTTTTGCCGCCCGCGACATAGGCATGTGTTCGAGCGACATAGATATTCCGCGCGTCGGGCAACTTGATCCGACTAACTGGACGCGGTTTGTCGAGGTTGGTCACATCCATCACGGTGACGCCGTTTTCGTCGCAGACGAATGCGTAGCGGAACTGAACCTGCACGGCTAGCGGTTTGACGACGTATGGTTCACCGAGGATCGAGGTCACTTTGGGATTCTTCGGATCATCGATGTCCACGACGACAACGCCCTTATCGCAACATATATAAGCATAGGTGCCAACGATGGTGACGCCGCACGCGCCGTTTAGTAGACCATCAGGGTTAAACGTCACATCGCGTTTGATGAAATTGTTGAGGGGGTTGCCGTCTAGTAACGTCCCCGCGCCGACGAGAATCAAACCTTCGCTACGGTCGGCGACATAGAGATAGCCGTACAACGGATGAACCTTTTGTTCGCGGTTTTCTTCTTGCTGCGCACGGGTTGGGTCCGGGGCGATGGTCGTCGGTGCGGCGACGGCAGCGGCATCTTTGGTCCGCACGTAGAACTGCTGCCCGGCAGGTGATACCGGCGCTGTGAAGATACGCTCGCTGAAGCCTTTGTGATCGATGAACGAGATGTCGAACACCCGCAGCCCCGCTTCACCACATGCGGCATATAGATACTCCCCGCGGGCCTGTAAGCTGCGAATGTCTGCCTTCATGTGCGGTTTGAAGAACTGCTCGCTAATGTCCTTGCCTGGATGCTCGTGCAAGATATGCAGCTTTCGTCCACCGCGCAAGTGATGCTCGAAGCGATCTGGGAACGCCAGCTTGTGCAAACTGCTGCCGATCACCGCTTGCGGTTCCTCGCGTTCCGTCACCTCCACCGCCTCTAAGCCATGTGTCCCCGCTCCGACCCAGGTGTACCGGCCTATGAAGTTCAGATAGTTCGTGCCCTGCATCAACAATTGGGCCATGATCGCGTTGTTGTCATTCTTGGCCGATGGATGACAATCGGTGCATTGCTTGGTGCCGTCACGGCCGCGAACCGTATGCGGGACGTTGGTACTGAAGGCGATACCGGACAAACCGCAAGCGCTGATCGTCTGTTGTTGAACGTAGATCGACTCGCGGTTGCCGTTGTAGGAACCGACGTGGATGGCACACGACGAACGCGATGGCCCGATGCGGTTGCCAGTGACATCGCCATCGCGAGCGAGCATGTATACTTCGTCGCGTAGCGTTTGGAAGTTATATTCGATGATGTTCCGCGTCACGTCACCTTCGTTGTGCAACTGCGGCGTTTTGGAGTTAGCCCGTTGCGGTAAGTGGCACCCGTAGCAAGACGGATTCCACGACGAATGGCAGGCGATGCAACTCATCTGACTATTGGCGTGCGCCAGTCCCTTTTCACCGCAAGACGGCACCCCGCCCCATTCCATCTTCCCGTCTGCTCCTACCCGCATCGTCTTGGCCATGGCGGCCTTGGCGTTGTAGCGCGGGTTTCCGGGCGTGATGGTATCGATGGTCTGCGGCACTTCCCAGCGCAAGCCGGGTTCAACCATCGAGTTTTGGTAAATTTTGTTGCCTTCACGTTCAAATCGCCGCCGTCCGCCTATTGACCGCAAGGCTTCCAGATCGCGACCACCTTGAGGACTGGATGTGTAGGACGCCGGGCCGCTCGTGCGGAGTGTGGCCCGTGCCGTCACCGTGCCATGGCAGTCAATGCACTGAATTTCGACTGCCGCGCGGACTTCCCCTTGGAGTTTGGTGTTACCGTGCATGTCTTGCACGAAGTGGCAGTCGATGCAGTGCATCCCCTTTTCCATGTGGATGTCCATGAGATGAACCGGGACGCCGGGTTTGTGCTTGCGTTCTTGGGGGGGTAGTTTCTGGAATCGCATTGCCTCTTGCAATTTGGCGTTGTCTACGTGTGCGATGACGTGTCCATCATGATCAAGCAATCGTCCCTGACGATCCTGACGGAACACGGCCCGGAAGGCCCACCCGTGACCGTGGAAGTCGGCAAATTGTGTATGGTTGGCTGCTTGGTTGATGTCGGTGAGATTTTCCAAAAACGCTGGGTCGCTCAGATGGTTTCGGGCCGAAGACACATTGGGGTTACTCATCATCGCACGAGTGGACTCTTCGGCCGTCGGTTTTTTCGGTTCCTTCGGATAAATCAGCTGGCCGTCCGTTTCCTCGTCCCACCACATAAAGCCAACGTAACTGTTCATAACCGTAGTGCCGGGGTGAATATGGCAAACCATGCATTGACTGGTCGGAATCGAGTTGGCCGGCGCGAAGCGATGCTTGATCGGATGCCCCCGCTCCTTCTTGGGAATGGTCGGGTCGGGATCGTGGCTCAAACCTTGATGGCCGAACGGAGCATAAGGACCGGAATGAACGCGGGAACGATCGTTGGCATAAATCATGTGGCAAGCGGTACAACCGGAGGAACGATAATCGCCGGGGTGGTCGTTGGTGCCCATGAAATTGAGCGTCGGATCGAGCAATCGCGTCTTTTGCAAACCGGTAAAGACGGGGTCAACGCGATTTTGCGTACCCAATCCGCGAACGCTGAGGCGAGTCAGGATCGGGCGTCCCGGATCTTCAAAGATATTAGGCATTCCAACTTCCGACCGAAAGCGTCCGCCACGTTCGAAGATGCGCAAAATATTACCGGGTTGTTGAACCTCGAAACGCGGCAGCGGGTCTAACCGCGTCAAAACTCCCTTCTTAATCTGTTCCTCGGGAGTCGGTGGCGGCACGGTTTGCAATGCCAACGGCGTGCCGTGCATACTATAAGATTCACCAAACAACGGTCGTTTGGAAGGTACCGCCCCATTATTGTACAGTGCCGCACCCCACAACATGCAGCCATGGGTCATCATGCTTTTGCGGACCTGCAACACTTCCTTGGGATGGCAATTGACCGTACCACAAGAGATGTGAGCGACGCGCAGATCACCAGGATTAACAAAGCGAACAAATTCGGGGTGTTCGTGATTGAGCAGGGTGTAAGAACGAACGGGGTTGGCACTGGAACGCCAGGCTTGAGGAAAACGCGGTTGGACGTGGGCGCGTTCTTTGGATGCCGCAGCAGCGTCACCACCGTGGCAGTCGATACAACCGATACGGAGGGTGTCTTTGGCGTGTGGATCGCAGGCGGCTTTGTGACAGACGATACAACCGGCGGATTTGGCGTGAGCCTGTTCGGGTGATTGGTGTAATAGGTTCACGCCAACGAGTTCAGGAGGAATCGGAAAAGGGGTGTTTGTACTCGCACTAGGAACCGAAGCGGGAGGCAACTTCCCACCAGGGAGCCAACAACAAACGGTTACCGCCGTGACCGCACCGATCCAGAGTACCCAGGTTCGCACCATTGCTCCGTCTCCCTGATCCCCCTTGCACAGCGAACAGCCTAGGGGAATTTTCGGGATAGCAGATGGTATGCACTTTTCAAGCCGAACCGGGTCGCGAATATTGCCAGCAAAAGGCGTACGCAATGCCGGGCGAACGAACGCCTTACTTCTTCATTTTTGCCCGCTTGGCCTCAATCGTCTTGTACATTTCTTCAAAGCTAGCGTGCTTGCTCTTGGCCTTCTTGTTGATCGTTTCCAAGAACTTCCATTCGCCTTCGTCGATCTTCCCGTCAGCCAACAGGTGATCTTTCAGGAAGCCGACCTCACGTTCGGAGATGTGACTATCCTTGAGGACGATGTCGGTCATGACCTTGAAAAAGAACTTCTCGAACGACTCTGTCAGGGTCGAAGCAGTTGCCTTTGCCTTCTTTTGCGCGGCCTCGCGCAACTCGATTAGGAATTTCAACGCCTCGTTGCCGTACGAGCCGTCTTCGCTCTTGAGGCCCTTCTGAAGGACCTTCACTTCGACCTCGTCCACCTTGCCGTCGGCCATGATGGCGGCCATCGCCAGCTTGCGGAAGTCTGCCATTTTAGATGTCCTCTATCTGGTATTTAGGGCAAACCGGACCTCGGTATGTACCCTCTGTTCACAACATAGGCATGACCGCGCGATGTGTCATCATCCCTATCAACAAAATTCATTGAAATCTGTGAAAATTATCGAGTTGGTCAAAAATTAGTGCCGGAAGCGTCAGCGATGGCTTTGCAACATTTGCCATCGCTGACGCTTCTGGCTCTGACGGTGGTGTTTGTGGCATCTTGGCAGTCGATCTTGCTCCCCAACTAGAAGATCTTTTGTAGCGCAAGATTCGACCCGTTATTCGTTACATGGATGAAGTTTAAGATAGTATACTTTACGAGAACGGCAGCAATGCCTTAGGAGTTTCTTCCATGAATATCACCTTCATGCGACTGACAACCGGCCCGCTTTTGCTGGGGTTGATCTTCAGTCTGCCGATTTTTGCTCAAGCGCCCGACCTCCAACCCTTCCGCCGCGATGACCCCACGGGACCGGCACCCCCTGTGCCCGGCACCGAACAACCTGAAGTACAGGCACGCGGCCCCGTTCATGAAGGCTACGCCATGCCCTCTGACGGTGTTGCCCGTCCAGGACTGCTTGCCCCCAAGGCTCCGCCCGAAGCCATCGCCGAGACTCCTCCCGACGAAAAACCCGAAGGAGACGGCGTCCTATGGATGCCAGGCTACTGGATGTGGGATGAAGACCGAACCGATTTCCTCTGGGTGAGCGGTTTCTGGCGCATCGCCCCTCCCGGACGAAAGTGGGTTCCGGGTTACTGGAGCCGGGGCGACGATGGCTTTCGTTGGGTTCCTGGTCTTTGGGTTTCCACAGATGCCGAGGAATTACGCTATGGCGAGGCTCCGCCTGTGCCGTTGGATATTGGTCCCTCACAACCCGCGCCAGATGATTCTTCGTGCTATGTGCCTGGTATTTGGATCTATCGTGAACGCTGGCTGTGGCGGCCTGGTTTCTGGGTACCTTGCCGTCCCGATTGGGTCTACTGTCCACCTCGTTGGTGCTGGACGCCGCGCGGCTATCTGTTCTGTAGCGGTTACTGGGATCGTCCGCTGTGTGGTCGCGGCATTCTGTTCGCCCCGGTGTATTTTGGCCGATGCCGTCCGGTGACGTGGTGTCCGCAGTTCGTAGTAGGTGTCGGGCCGCTGATGGGAAGCCTTTGGATTCGTCCAGGGTGCGGCTACGCCTTCGGGGATTATTACGATACAGTTTATGTGCGTCGTGGATTTACTGCCCTGGTGACGTATGGTAATCGTCATTACGATCCGTTGTTTGTTCACTATCATCGCACGAATCCGAGGTGGGCAGCGGGATTGCGAACGATTCATGACAACCGTCTCACCAATGTAGCATCTCGCCCACCGCGAACCCTGCTAGCACAGGATCGAACCAAAAGTGTGACGATGATCGAACGACTGGACCGTCATCGCCCCGAAACTCTAAAGCTGACGCGACTGGACAGCACAGAACGCAATCAACGCGAACGCATGACCGCCGATCTAGCTCGTTCGGCAGCGACAAGGCAACTGACGGAAACGCGGAAAACGACCGCCGTTCTCTCCACGCGAGACATTCCCGCGCCACGAGTGACGACTCCCGCTCCGAAGCTACCAATGCTGACTCCACCGCCGACAACCACTCCCCCTGTGGGTGTTGGCCCTCGGGTGACACCGCCCAACAGTGTCGGTGGTTCAACTGCTCCCAAGTCGCCGACTCCGTCTGGTACGCCGCGAAACCTTACGACTCCCTCAACACCTCGTCCCAAGGGATAATCTGCGGGTCGCCCAACGACAAACCGAGAGCTACTTATAGCTCCCGGTTTGCGTGTTGATGACTGCTTGCCCTCCATCCTGTGCGTCGTACAATTTTCATTTTTGCCCCCGAAACAACACCGATGGCACAGGAACAGTCCCACACTGATGGTAATTCTGGAGCGACAGAGAAAGCTCCTCTGTCCTCCTTCAGGCGCTACGCCAAGGCAACTCTCGTCTTCCTCGTTGTTGCGTGGCATCTGTTTTTTTTCGCCGTGCGAAATCCCTTGGATCTGTGGGATGATGCAATTACTTCCTGGCTTCGTCGCGCCGGGTGGTTCTATCGCGATAGCGATACCGTCCCGGAACACGCCTGGAACGTTCGGCCTGGTTATCGTTTCTTCGACGAATTGACCTTCCGCTACGCCAACACGGTCGGCGTCGAACAACGCTGGGTCATGTTTACTCCTCCCATGGCCCAGCGTGCGCCTTTTCTCGCCGTCCGCTTTGAGTTCGACGACGATAGCACCGAACTGGTCAAATCCGCCAACGAACCGACCCCTCATCAATTCTTTCGCTTTGGGGACTGGCAGAACCGCAAATATGAAGACGCGATCATGGAGATTCCTGATCGAAAAGGCGACGACAATCCCGAATGGCCAATGTGGGTTCAGTTCGTTCGACGGGTCGTCGCACGCTGGAAGGCGAAACATCCCGATGATACTCGTAGAATGGTCCGCGTTGTGCTGGTCAAACGCTTCATCGATTTCCCCAACCCCGACCAACCATCCGACCAGTACACGTACGACACCGAGGATTTAGTGACCTTCGATCCCGAGGGCAAGCTCCTGTGAACCGCCTCCTACTCGCATCGTGGCGATCGCTTGTCCTCTTCTGGACCGAACCGATTCGTGCTGAACCTCTTGCCGTCTACCGTATCTTGCTTGCCGCCGTCATTTTACTCTCGCAGTTGACGGGGTTCGTCCGGCACTTATCCACGATGTGTGGCGATGATCCGCTCCTGCCCGCTGAGACACGCGATGCCTGGTTGACCAAGTCTGGACGCATTTGCCTTTTGCGCGGCCCGATCAATCTACCGTTTCTGGGTGAATGGTTGCCCGATAAAATTTTCGGCGATCACCTACGGCCCGAACGTAACCGTCTGCAAAATTGGATCTCAGACGATTCGGCCAAAGCCTGGGCCGACTGGGGAGCGAAGCCGAGTAGCGTCTACTCGTTGTATGCGGTGTATTTAGTGGTTTTGGTGTGTGTGATGGTTGGGTTTCGCACTCGCTTGATGACCTTCGCCGCTGTTCTGTTGGCGGCGACGTTTAACAATCGCATGGTCGAACTGATAAACGGCGGTGATTCGTTGTTCCGCAACGGATTGTATTTTTTGTTGCTCTCGCCCGCTGGAGCGATGTGGTCCGTCGATGCTTGGATGAAGCGACGCGAAAAAACAATCCCGGTCATGATCGAGCCTTGGTCGGTGCGGTTGATCCAGATTCAGTTAGCGATCATGTACCTATTCACCGGTCTGACGAAGTTGAACGACATTCGTCCCGATGCCGTCTACGGTTGGTGGTGGCCACGTGGAGACTGGCTCGATGGTGTCGCCTTGTATTGGGTGCTCAATGACGTGGCTCTGACGCGCTGGAGTTACGCCCAGTTCGCTGTGCCAATGGTCGTGTGCAAACTATTGACATGGGGCACACTCTTTTTCGAGTTATTTTTTTCCATCCTGGTAGCAATACGCCCGATCCGACCGTTCATCGTTTTGGCCGGGTTAGGTCTGCACCTGGGAATACTGCTCACGATGGAGATTGGTTGGTTTTCACAAGTGTCCATGTGCTTTTATGCGTTGTTGATCCCCGGCGAAAAGTGGGTAGCATTCGCAAATAGGATTTTGCGAACGCGGACAGGGGATATGGGAAAATAGGGAAGGCTCTCCCTTTCAGGGCTACGATGGCTGACCGAAGATCGTCAGCCATCCAGCTCATCGCTATTGGTTCTCCGTGAACGTTTCTCTCTGTTCAGCAAGAACAGAGACGCAACCTTGCGCGAGCGGGCTTCTGCTCCACCCTCATCTGTCACTAACGGTTCCGGCTCTGATTGTTTCCTTTGGAATTCTTGCTTTCTTTGCTTCTGGCGTTTACTCTCGACGGCCTGCACCCCGTTTGAGTAACTCATCCGCGATGGTGCCCAACAAAAGGGCCATCCCAATCACGGCGTATTCCACATCACTTGGCACTTTGTTGAAACTGCTCACTCCGCGTAACAAGGGCAACACGGCTGCACCTAGAATCATCCCCGGCACCAACCCTTCACCGCCCCGCAAACTACAGCCACCTAGCACAGCGCCGGTGATGGCATAAAGCTCGAGCAATGACCCACCACTCGTCGGATTGACCGTTTCAGCATCCAAGAGCAGCAACACGCCCCCCAAAGCGGCCAACCCTGAACAGATCACATACGCCAATATTTTGTAGCGTTCGGTCGGAATACCAGCGTATTTTGCAGCCGCCTCGTTCGCGCCGATGGCGAACAGATAACGGCCGTGCTTGGTGAAGTGCAGCAGCAATCCTACAGCTAATGCGATAACCAGCAACAGAATAAGCTGATTTCGCCCCGCTTCCCCTTCTCCGCCCACTAACAGCGCCTTCAGCGCGGCAGCGTCTTCGTTGATTCCCAGTTGGACCAGCGTTACCCCGCGTGCTAGCCCTCGATAGATAAACAATCCACAGAGCGTTACCAGGAACGGCTGAAGTTTCAGTTGTGTGACCAAAAAGCCGTGTATTAACCCAATCAAGCAACCCAGCGCGACGACCAGAAGTGCAGCCTGCCAGGCGGGTATTTGCTGATTGAGCAACAATCCGAACAACACCGCGCACAATCCAACCACCGAGCCGATAGAAAGATCAATGCCGCCGGTCACGATCAACACGCCAACGCCGACCGTCAGGATGCCGTAGAATCCCAAACGGCCAGCCAGAACGGAATGATAACTGAGGGTTCTGGCTCGATCATCGGTCATCAGCACGACGTAAAGCAGTAGAACGGTCAGAAACACGCCCAACAAGCGGATCATCGCCCTTTCCCCCGTAACCGCCCGTAGCCAGCCGCATGACGGCCTCTTCGTTTAGTTCGCCGCGCGATAGTTCTCCGGCAAGTCGTCCTTCGTGCATGACCAGCACACGGTCACTCATGCCAAGAACTTCTTCCATATCGCTTGAGATCATCAAGACGGCCGTTCCTGCGTCGGCCAACTGATCCATCAGGGCGTAGATTTCGCTCCGTGCTCCGACATCGACACCACGTGTCGGTTCGTCAAAGAGAATGACCTTGGGACGACGTGCTAGCCATTTACCCAGTACGACCTTTTGTTGATTGCCGCCGGAGAGTTGCCCGGCGGCCTGCGACGGGCCGAACGCCCGCACCCGCAATCGCTCCATTGTGTCGCGTGCTAGCTTGGCGATCGGTCCCGGCAGTAACCAGCCCATCGAAGAGAGGCGGTCGTAGTTCGGTAGTGCCAAATTATCGCTGATTGCAAACTCCAGCAGCAACCCATGATGGCGACGATCCTCGGGGACCAGTACCAATCCGGCGCTCATCGCTTCACGCGGATGAGTCACGCGCAGCGGTACGCCGTCGAGCAACACTTCGCCGCTGGTAATTCTCCGCACGCCGAATAGTGTCTCGGCCAGTTCGGTGCGCCCCGCTCCGACGAGCCCGGCCATCCCGACGATTTCGCCCGCTCGCAGTGCCAAAGACACCGCGTGCGGGCAACCTTCTCGCCTAAGCCCGTTGACCGCCAGCCGCACCTGGGCGTCTTGCTTGGCCTGGTGATTTCGGGGATACAGTTGTTTCAGGTCGCGCCCGACCATGAGGCGTATCAGCGCATCGTGATTGATCCGCTCGCGCGGGAGTTCACCGGCGTTTTTCCCATCTCGCAGGACGATGACGCGGTCGGCCACCCGCTTGACCTCCGCAAGCCGATGCGAGATATAAACAATCGCTACATCCTGCCGCTTGAGATCGTCAATCACTTCATACAGCCGATCCGTCTCGCGTTGAGTCAGACTGCTGGTCGGCTCATCGAAAACGATCAACCGCGCTTTGGCCCGCAAGGCACGGGCAATCTCTACGAGTTGTTTCTGGCCCGGCGACAAACTGCCGACAATCCGGTCGGGCGAGGCTTCCAGCCCCACTCGCGCCATCAATTCGCGACTTGCCACTCGCTCGGCAGATAGTTCCAGAAATAACCCCGACTCGCGGCCCAGAAACAGGTTTGCCGCGATTGACAGATTCTCCGCAAGGTTTAATTCTTGGTGAATGAGGACAATACCAGCAGCCAATGCGGCCGGTACGCCCGGGAATTGGATCGACTTGCCATCGAGCCGCAATTCCCCTTCATCGGGCGTGTAGATGCCTGCCAGCACTTTCATCAGCGTGGATTTGCCCGCGCCGTTTTCTCCAACAACGGCTAGCACCTCGCCGGGGGCCACGTGCATCGATACGCCCGAGAGCGCTACCACGCCGGGAAACCGCTTACTGACACCGACAGCCTCAATCAGCGGAACGGCCATTACTCCTTACCCAGCATCTTGTTTAACTCGATGTGGAACGCCTTGACCTCACGACCGGCGGTAGATGCACCATCAGTGGTTTTCACGTCTTTGCCGTCGCGTGTAACGGCGAGATGGGGCACCGGTAACATGCCATCCTTAGGCAGATTCTTGGTGTCGCCCCGAGCCAGTTCCGACATCAGCTTGACGGAGAGGAAGCCGAATTCGTGCGGCTGCTGAACGATAGTGCCGTAAACGTGGCCGTCCTTGATACCGTTGAGAGTGGCAGGGTCTTCGTCGAACCCGACGATCTTAATTTTGCCGAGTTTACCCTGATCTTTGACGGCGCTGAGAATGGCGGGCGGATTATAAGCCCAAAGGCCGACCATGCAGACTTTTTCTTCGCCGCCTAGTTGACTAAGAGCTTGGACGGCGTTTTCCTTGGCCCTGGTAGCGCCTTCGGGCTGGTCGGTGAAAGTCTTGTAAAGCTTATATTGGCTCTTCCCAAGCATTGCACCATCGGTGGATGGCGTATCCTTTTCACCGGATAGTTCGTCCAAAACACCCTGACGGCGTTGACGGGCGTTGAGCGGTTCAATCTGCCCAACGAAGATAACAATCGTACCGCCTTCAGGCATCGCTTGCTTCACCAGCGCACCCGCCGCACGACCGGCAGCGTAGTTGTCAGTGCCAATATAGCACTGCCGCCCGCACTCGGGAGCGTCGTTATCCTGAGTGAGTAAAATAGTCTTTTTCGCGACGCTCCTGAGGTAGTTGGTCTGATTCTTCGGGTCGATGACACTGATAGCCAGCGCCTTGACGCCCTGATTGAGAACCTCGTCGATTTTCTCCTTCTGGACCGAGGCATCGCCGCTGGACGGCTTGATGAACGATAGATCGACGTTGAATTGCTTGGCGGCCTTGTTTGCTCCGATTTCGGCAATGTTCCAGAACGCTTCGGGATTGTTGGTGATGAACGCCACGGGAGGCTTTTTCCCGTCGGTCTTGGGACCGGCATCCTTTTTAGCACCATCGCCGCAGCCGATGAGCAGAAGAGACACAAGGCCAATCCAGTGGAGAGGTTTCATTGGTGTGGCTACCAGTAGGAGAAGACTATGCCATTGCTCAGAAGATAGGCACCGGCGGCCGGACGGCAAGGGGAGAGATAAAACCTATTGTAGGAGGGAGCTTTCCGCTCGGTGCCCCGATTCGCAACGAAAAAGCGACACGGCTAGCGGGGGGCACTGGTCGCTTGAGCAGTTTCGGGGACCGACATCACTGGTTCGCCCACTCGCGATGTCGGGTCTTTCGTCGCCTTGATGGGTGCGACCAATTTCGCTGGTTGCACAACTTCACGAATCGTCTCGCTTTCATCTGCCTGACGAAGCAAAGGCCCGACCTCTAGTAAAGCCTGAGCCGGGTAGTTCGCTCGTCGCAGATACTCAGCGGCGCACTTTGTGGGATCGGGTTTGAGTTGTTGCCCCTTGGCTATCTTCTCGCGTTTGGCTAATTCCATGACTCGGGTGCCATCGGGCGAGCCGAAGGGTCCGCCGCTGTCGTTGCCTACCCTTTCATCCAACGAATCGCGCGATTGTTCCAGCGAATCGCTCTGGGCCGCTCGTTCAGCTGCGATACGCCCTAACTCGACACACAAGACCGCAGCCAGTTCGGCCTCAGTCTTACACGCTTGGATCAAACCTTCAGTTAGATAGACGCGGCAGCCGCGCAGCCCGCCGACGCCATCGTGAAAGATTTCCAGTTCGGGCCGACCGACGGTGAGAATCGTGGGACGAACACCGAGTTGAGTATTGGCATCGTAGAGTTTTTGGGCGACCATCAGCGCTCGCTTGGCCGACGCCTCAGCAGCAGGTGTACTGCTCATCAGGTAGGAACGCTGCACAGGCGAAGGAGGCGTCTCGGGCAAGACAAGGTTGGACCGGGTTGCCGGATCGCATCCGACCAACGCGAGAAACACCGCGATGGCAAAAGATGACCGCATGGCTCTGGTCCTCCCCTCGGAAAGTTACCTTGGTTTCGATGACGTAATGGCGAGAGAGCCAGCACTATCACCTTATCCTCGCTCATCTCGATTGCGATTCCGGGCTCGAGAGAGGATGTCCCCCTTTACCCCCCTCACCCCGCCGAACGGCATCGTCGGCTTCCAATAGGTTGTGTGACAAATCGACGCTATACCGTGAGATGCGGTGCTTTGCCAGAGCGAAAAAATGCATCAATCCTCACGCACGGCCTGCTCGAATAGATGCCGCGCCTGTCGGCCACTGATGACGCGATGCTCTAACAAGGCGGCAGCAATTAACACCACGGCACGGTGATGGCTTGTTTGTTGGAGCAGGTGTTCGACCTTGGACAGCAACCGGCGTTCCAGTCGCTCAGCTTGTCGGGGGTTTCCGGCTCGTTCCAGGGCCAATCCGCGGGCGTAGATCAAATCGCGTCCGGCTGCGTCGCGGTCGTACCGGCCGGTGTGCGCGGCTTCAGCCGCCATGCCGGCCAGGGCAATAAGTACTTCGCGTTCCAGCCAGTCCTGAGAAGAACGAAGAACGGCCTTACCGAAAGCACAGATCCCCAGGCGCTCGCGGTGGTCAACGGGCCGGACGGCTACATCTCGGCGCGCTGGTACAGCGATCCCGATCAGGTGCCGACCTGGAACTACATCGCGCTTGAAATGGAAGGCCCGGTGCGGCGCATGGACCGCGAGGGGCTGCGCGCGCTGCTCGAGGATGTCTCCGCCCACCACGAGGCCCGCGTCGCCGAAGGGACGCCCTGGACCATGGACAAGATGGCGGCGATCAAGCGCGAGCGGATGATGGACATGATCGTCGGCTTCGAACTGACGGTCGAGGCCTGGCGGCCCACCGTGAAGCTCTCGCAGAACAAGTCTGCCGAGGAGCGCGCGCGGTTGATCGAAGGCCT
>RGDT01000500.1 GCA_009918525.1 Planctomycetia bacterium | reverse complement strand
TCCGTCGATGTGTTCGCGCACATTTTCAGCACGACCGGTGTCGTGCATGATCACCGCGAGATAGAGCGCGTAGGGATCGCTGACATCCAGCAGCAGCCGCCGATAAAATTCGCTGCGCGGCGCTTCATCAACGAGCAGTGCGTCGAGCTGGTCGATGCAGCGCAGGGTGTGCTCGTCGGCGGTGTAGCGGTGGAAAAACTCATGCTGCACCAGGCAGTCCATGGCATCGAATTCAGGGAGGAATTTTCCAAGAAATCCCACCCGGTGCATGAGCCGCAGTGTGCGTGCGACATCGCCCTTGCGCTCGAGGATTGCTTGAAACGTGTCGCGGTTCCTCTTGTCATAACGAAAATCCTTGTCCACCAGGTCGAGGTGTTCCTTGACCAGCTTGCGCATCGGCGGCGAGAGTTTCAACGTCCTCACCTGACAATGTTGGAACAATCGCATCATGCGGTTCGGGTCGCTCGTGAACACGTCATTCGCAATCGCGTAGATGCGCCCGTCGCGCGCCGTGAATCCATCGAACTCCTCAATTTTGCTCTTTCGGAACGAAAGAAACGAACGAAGTCCCGACGCGGCCGCCTGTTCCTCCTCGATCTGGTAAATTTCCATCAGCGACGTGGTATGCTGCCACAGGTGCCGGGTGTGCGTGTAGTAGTCGCGCATGAACGCCTCGGTGCGACGCAGGATGCTCTTTTGCGGATAATTGAATGTAGTGGCGACGATGCCCTGAAGGCGCAGGGTGAGGATGTCGTTCTCCTTGCCGGTTTCGTAGTGGAGTTCGTTTCTGACGCGATGAAGGAAATCGTAGGCGTCGGAGATTTCCCGGTAGGCAGTTGGTGTAAGGCTCTTTTCCATCACCAAATCCTTGAGGTCGGTGATGCCGCGTTTCACCTGGGATACCCACATGATGTTGTGATAATCGCGCAGACCGCCGCAGGATTCCTTGACGTTCGGTTCCTGAAGATAAGGGGTTTTCCAGTACCTGTTGTGGCGGGTACGCTGGTCCTGACGTCGCAATTCGAGAAATTCCTTCTGCTTTTTTTGAATGCACTCCTTTTCGAAAAGAGTCCGGTAGTCGTTGTACAACTTTTCATCACCGGCAACCAACCGGGTGTCCATCATGGCGGTTTTGCTCTGTTGATCGAGGGTTGCCTCGGCGATGCACTCGGCAATCGACCGCACCGCATGTCCGACCTGGAAGCCGATATCCCAGAGCACATAAAGAATCGACTCGATGGCCTCCTTGCTGCCTGGAGGGATTTTGTCGGCGGAAACCGGGACCAGAAACAGCAGGTCGATGTCCGAATGAGGGTTCA
>RGDT01000499.1 GCA_009918525.1 Planctomycetia bacterium | reverse complement strand
CGCCGTAATCCCCTTGGGTTCATCAACTCGTATGGCGTAGCTCTTGCCCATCCTGGGTGTGAACGCGAACAACCCTAACCCCTGATTCACACCAGCTTCGACATCATCCGACAGCGTCGTTAGCTTCACATCAGTCGGCTTTCCATCCTCCAAGAGCGTTCCGCTTACTTGTGCCGGCTTTCCAGCTGGTGTGCGTGCCTGGAAGTACACCCGGGCCGGCAATCCAGCCAGTAGGTTTCCTCCCTCGGGAAAGAATTCAATCGCGACATCATTAAGCACAATCGGAACGGGTCGCGAAATTGGCTCGGGGGTGCCTGCATCCTGGAACAACACCGAAAGACTGCCTAGGCCGCGTTGCATTTTTTGCGGCAGACGAAACTTTACGATGACTTGTCCATCTTCATCCGTCGTGGTCTTGACGGGCGGGAGAATGGTCCCGTCTACGCTCAGAGTAGCCTCAATCGGACAGTGTGACAGCGGCCCACCGTCGGCGCGTCGGGCCGTGGCGAGAGCTTGGACTTCTTCACCTGGACCATAGCTAGAGCGGTTGAAATCAAGTTTCTTGTCCAATCGCGGTTTTTGATAGTGGTTGACGATAAACCGACGAACCACCGGAGTGAACCGACCAGAATCCTCGGAAACACTGAGAGTATATTCCCCACCTGGAGCGTCCGCTTCTAGTGAAAATTCCCCAGCACCAATTCCTCGGATTGGTTTTCCATCGGGTCCGTTTATCGTGCTTTTCCCGTCATTCAAGAGCGTGGAACCCTGGGCTACCACTCGTTGTGGCCCCAGTGGTGGTGTGAGTGTATATCGCAAGTGAAGCTCATCGGCCGCTGGTATCATTGTGGAGCGGTCGAGCGTCAGCGAACGATAGCGGACCACCTCGCCCGGTTGATACATCGGTTTATCGGTAGTCAGATGGGTAAGCAAAACGGGCGCTGTGAGGGATACATTCCCACGTAGGGTCAATTGTTCGCGGGTATCTTGTTTGTCGGGTCGTCGGGCACTGATTGCCATAGTCGGTGCACGCGACACATCGAATTCCACATTGGGCGGTACCGTGAGCTTGTATCGCCCTTTTTCCAAAGACTCGATTCGCAGCGGGACCACATTCGATTTTGCTGCGTCCTTGGCTGTTTCGTTTCGTCCTACACCAGACTTGCTATCCGCCACGGCGGGTTTCTTTTCGACGTCGTTTTCATGTCGAAGGCGTACTCCTTCGAGATGAGCGGTAAACTGTGCGTCCACAGGGCGTTCATTCAGATCGAAAGCGCGAACATAATATTCAGCCGCTGCGCCCGGTTGAACGTATCGCGG
>RGDT01000498.1 GCA_009918525.1 Planctomycetia bacterium | reverse complement strand
CCGTCCCTCCCAGATGATAATGTTTCTGATACTCTGTCTATCAGGCGAGCCGTCGAGGGAGTCGAGCTGAGCGCGGCCCGCATGAAAGAAACCGCTTTTTCGCGCCTAATGCTCCAAGATCCGGCGAATTGTGGACCCGTGCTGGAAACCATCGGCTCGATGCCGGACTCGACGGTTCGGCTCTGGATGCAAACCGTCTCAGGCCAGTACCCGACCACAGCCCGGCTACACAAGATGTTTCCTCAGAAATACCGCACAGCTACCTGTCCGTGGTGCCAACTGGGGGTCCCAGAGACGTTGGGGCATTTCCTGAGCATGTGCCCGAAATTCCGGGAAGCGCGCACAGAGGCACACAACAGGTGTTGGCGAGATATTCTGCGCGTCCTGGAAAGAGTGTCGCCTGCCAGCTGGAAGTTCTTCCTCGACAAGCCGATGAGCGACACCGGCCTCCTCGGGGCCCAAAACAGGCTGGGAGAGGGGTCGGCGGCGATCACGGCGATGGCGAGTCAGAGCGGGGGCAATGCGGGACCGAATCTGCTGCGGCTGAGGCCCGACGCAGTAGCCGTGAATCACGAGCTCAAGAAGATCGCGATCCTGGAACACTGCCGACCATACGACAACGTGGAAGAGGACGGACCCAGCCAACCTTTGCGCCCACCAATCTTCCCTTTGGAGGGCGAGGATGTAAGTGGAGAGGAACCCGATGTGGAGGAAGTCGAAAACCGAGTCGATGACGGGGGGAGTGATAATTCAGGGCGAGGCTCTGACGCAACATTGGAGACCGGTGAACCATTCGTGGACGTGAAGGGACTGGTAAGCGGCCCCAACCGGAGGAGTATGTGCGAGGCATATGCGCGGAAGAAGCGGAAATACCAAGACCTCGCAAACTCGCTGAGTGCTCTATTCCGAAGCCAGGGGTGGAAAGTGCAAGTCCTTCCGTGGGTGGTCGGCACCCGTGGCGTACTCGATGCTGACGGCATCAGCAAGGCCATGGTGTTCATGGAGGTCCCTGAGCAGAGATGGAAAGACCTCCTTCGGAGAACAGCGGTGGCGTCGGTGGAAGCCCTGGTGTTCATGCATCGTGTTCGGAAATCTGGTAACTTGAGAGTCAGCGTGCCTGTGGTGGCCAACGGAAACAGAGTGCGGCTAGGGGAGAAGAGGAGAGCCGGCGAGGACGCGTACCAGTGTATGGAACGATGGAAGCGACTAGCAACGGACCCGATGCGACTGAATCTCCAATCGCGGCGGGGTGTGGGGTGACCGTGACGAGTACTGGGTGGGTTTGGAGGGTGGCCAGGGGTCGGTGCGGAGTATGTGAAA
>RGDT01000497.1 GCA_009918525.1 Planctomycetia bacterium | reverse complement strand
GCCGCGACGTCCCCGGTAACAGTGAACCGCTACAACCTCCGCTATTCGCTCCTGCCCAACGGAGAGGAGCCTCTCCAGGTATTGCGCGTTTCTACCTTCACAGGCTATGTACAGGATGAACTGCAAGTGAACAAGAAATTCAAGGTGACGCTTGGCGTTCGTGGAGACCTGTTCAAGTACGACAATGGTACGGCAGAAGATTTCTACAACCCCGTAGTCGGTGGACTCAGCTTCAAGGACGAGGACGGCTTCCCCCTCAAGATCAACACGGGCGCTTTCCCGAAAGCCAATCTGCAACTCTCTCCGCGCGTAGGTTTCAACTACGACGTGAAAGGCAACCAGACGACGCAAATCCGCGGCGGTACGGGTATCTTCGTGGCGCGTATTCCACAGGTATTGGTTTCCAACCAGTTGGGTAACAACGGGGTGAACACGGCTGTCATCAACGTCACCAACACGACGGCGTATCCGTTCACGACGGATCCCAGCCGCTTCGCACCGGCTTCCACGGACATCACCAAGCTCCCGCCGTACGTCATCAACGCTTCCAAAGAAGACCTGAAATATCCTACCCTCTGGAAAAACAACCTCGCCGTGGATCAGAAACTGCCATTCGGTATGGTGTTCACCATCGAAGGTTTGTACAACAAGACGCTGCGTGGCCTGCGCTACCTCGACGCCAACCTGCGCCAGCCTAACCGCAACTTCGCTGGCCCGGATACCCGCGCCCGCTTCCCAGGCTCGGGCTTGTCGGGTAGCGCCCTGACAGCCGCCCGCTTCCTCAACACGGCTATCTCCAACGCCTTCGTCCTCTCGAACACGAATACGAACAAAGGCTATTCTTACTCGTTCACTACCAAAATAGAAAGACCGGCCGTAGACGGCCTTGGCTTTATGCTCGGCTATACCTACGGCTTGGCGACGGACCTCCAGTCGGTTGGTAGCACCGTTCAAGCGAACGCACCCACTGTCGGCGGCCAAAACTACCTCGAAGCTTCTTTTGCCGACAACGACCTGCGCCACCGCGTAGTGGGCTTCATCAACTACCGCATCAACTACGGGGGCAAAATGGGCGGCGCTACGGAAATCACCTTCGGCGGCGTATTCGCCAGCGGCTCTAAAGTCAGCTATATCTATGGCAACGACCTCAATGGCGATGGCCAGATCAACGACTTGATCTACATCCCCAACAGTGGCCGTGACATCCTCTTTGCCCAGAACGGCGCGTTCACGCCCGCTCAGCAGCAAGATGCCTGGGAAGCGTTCATCAAGGCAGATGAGTACCTGAACTCCCGCCGGGGCGACTTTGCAGAGCGCAAC
>RGDT01000496.1 GCA_009918525.1 Planctomycetia bacterium | reverse complement strand
TGCGAGAAAGTTGAGAGTTGAAGACTTTCTCCGTGGGCGCTGGGAACACCGGTCTAAAGGCCCGCAGAACCGTCGGTTCTGCTGCGCGCAGTGGAGTGTTTACTTGTATACTTCCCCTGGTCCGTGTCCTTCAAAAAATGTAACTCACCTCAATTTTCTTCGGCGTCTACTTCCCTGCGTCTACTTCCCTGGGTTTCCTTCCCGTAAACCGGGGGCGGGACCGCACCCGACGTCTCACTCCCGCGTTGCTCCTGCGTCGGCTGCGGAGGAAACTGGCGGCATGGCCGCGATTGTGAGGTAGGCTGTCGACGGGCGAGGTCGTCGAGCGTAGCACACCTCAAAAAAAAATGCCCGAAGGGCTCTAGCCAGCCATTCGGGCGGATCCAACGGGACCAAAACTCCCTATGGAACGTGGTGAACATAGCACAAAAAATCTGCGTGCGTCCCGGAAATCCCGTTTACCACCCCGAGTTTGTCTGCGAAAGCATTGCGGTTGCAGGTTCATTGCGTCCTCCGCCAATCAGCGTTACTGCCAGAACCCGGTCTGTCGTCGGGAAGTGCGTAACTGGCAGGCGGTCAAACGCCAGCAAAAGCGTCGCCTGCGGCCGGAGGTTCGGGATGCGGAGGCCGTTCGCGCAAGAACGCATCGCAAGCGCCGGAGGCAGCAGTCGGCAGCGTCAGTTGAGCCGACAGTACCGAATGTACCGAGGAAGACGCCGGTTTCAGCGTGCGCGTCGTTGCGCAGCACAGGAAATTCCGGGCCAATTTGTGACCGTGTTGGCTGCTACGAGCCGCCTCGCACAACCCCGCAGTGGGGTGCCGCGTACTGCAGCGACGAATGCTGCGATGAGATGCGTCGTGTGAGAGATCGCGAACGCAAGTATTTTTGGCGACGCACTGAGATTGGATGCATCAAGTGTAAAGCAATGGCAATGAAGCGATGGACGGCACGACAGATAGTGCCTGTTGCAGGTCCCTCTATAGGTTCATCCGGGCAGGCCGGTACGCGAGCAGTTGGCGTCCACCCCTCTCGCCCTGCGTCGGAAGCCTCTGTACTGTGTGGCGACCGAAAGGAGGTCATTTGCCATGACGTCAAGAGTACAGAAGAAACTGTTGCTTCCCAATCGCGTCCGCCGCCCACCTGAAGACGGGTTTTCCTGGATCGATCGACGATTCCTGCAGGATTACTCCCCGCGATTGTCGCGGGATGCAATCCTGTTGTATTTCTTTTTCACGACTGTCAGTGATCAACTGGGCCTGTCGTATTACGGGGACGCCACAATCGCTGTGCGACTGAGGCTCCCCGAACAGGCCGTTGCT
>RGDT01000495.1 GCA_009918525.1 Planctomycetia bacterium | reverse complement strand
AAAGAACGCGTCATCAATAGAGGGCACAGCAGAGTTCCCTACGCCATTGTCCCAATAGGAACCCCTCTGCAGGGGAGAAACGGTATTTAACAAGAAGTTTGGCTTACCACTTTGCTTGAAGGCATCCGTAAAGCCCAAGGAAGATAAAATATTGAAAGTATCATTTTCTCGTTGGCTGTCCAAAAACCAACTGGCTTCATTTGCCGAGCGCCATGAGCGTGTCGTATCTGCCGCATCGACAAAGAAAGGAGTATTGGCCCGGGCGATGACACTGTTATTGATGCGCAACGAGTTGTTCTTAGCATTGTCCACCGCCGAGCCCTGGATCTGTATACCGCGCGGGAACCCGGCAAATACCGTATTGTAGATCTGTTGGCGCGTGTTGCGGCGCAGGTGGGCCCCATGCTGGAACTGGGGATCTATCGTCGCAGAGGCGCCCAGCGGACCCAGTACCGTGATGTTCGAGAATACGGCCGTCGTATAGGGTGCGTCCCCCGCAGGGTTCGACGCGTTCAGGCCCGGGTTGTAGTTGTCCGACTCGAAACCGTTCGATCCCGACACGTCCGCAATCGAGGGGTCGCGCAGCGCAACCCCAAACTGTATGCGGCCCGCGAAGCCGAAATCCGTATCGAAGTCGTCGTCCACCGACTTGTATGCAATCAGGTACTTGGCGTTCACATTGCCCCCGAACCACTCGAAGGCGTCATCCCCCGAAAAGGACACCTGGATATGGTCCAGATTCGTGCCCTGGCCTACGCCGCCCAGCGTCAGGCCGTTGATCTCCTGGTTGGGCTGGAACGCAACCCCGGGGAACTCGATGCGCACATAGCTCAAGCTGCCCGAGTTGTCGTTCGCGTTCGAGCCACCGTATATCGAGCGGGGGCCCCCTTCGACCTTGGGATCCACCCGGTTGGTCGGGGCATTGCCCAGGATGACAATGCCTCCCCAGTCGCCCGCGTTACGACCCCCCACGCCCTGGTTCGACGTGAACACGATGGGCTCCGTCGCTGTGCCGTTGGCCACGATCTTACCCCCGCGCTCCACAATGATACTGCCCACCGTCGTCTTGTCGCCCCGGATTACCGTGCCGGCCGGAATCGTCAGCGTGCCGCCGTTGGTCACGTACACCCAGCCACGCAGAAGGTACACCTTGTTCTTGCTCAGCGTCACGTTCGTCGTGATCTCAAAGGGCGTGCCCGAAGTCGTGTTGCCGTTGCCCAGGGTGTCGGTCACAGCAGCATACGCTTTGTTGCGGGGGTCGAACTCCGACCATCCTGCTGTCCAATCGTTTGCCCCATCGAAGGCACCCCGGTAGGTGACGCGTGAAAAGAACGCGTCATCAATA
>RGDT01000494.1 GCA_009918525.1 Planctomycetia bacterium | reverse complement strand
AGCCGACAACAATGGTGACGGGCAGGGGCAGGTCGCACATCTGACCGGGCGGAAGCAATGGCAGCGTCGAATTGTCCGCTAGTCGGACTGGCATTCGATCGCTGCCGTTCGTAATTCGCAGCATGTCGTTCGGCAGGGGCGTCAGTTGCATCTGATTACGGCCGACGTTCGTTTCTTCGCGGCCTGCGATGACCCATCGCCACAGTTCGCCATCGCGTTTACGGGCGTAAAGTTGTTCGTGAAGATCCTTTTGGCGACCGAGTTCAACCGTACCGTCAAATTCGGCCGTTTCGACCAACCGCCGCCCCTCATAAACAACAATTTGCAAGCGTCTAGGCATGTGATTACCCAATACAATCGGAGTGCGTTAGCGACGGTACTCGTTTCAGAGTCGGGGCGAGAGGGGCGACTCAACGACCTAGAAGCGCTTACGCTTCCGTCTCTAATCCGGCACGGGGCAAACGAGTCGTATCAACGCTCCGCATTTTCGTAGCGTTCGCGATGGTTTCAGGGTTTTTGGTATCGACATCAACGCCCTGCACATTCATTTTATACGCGGGTGTGCCCCGAACCAAGTCTGTCGGGGCGTTTTTGTACCGCTTGTAGGACATATTCTCACCCCTTTCACGAATCCCTCTTGCGGACAATTGACTGCTCCGAAAGAATAGAAGGGGTGAAACCCACAGCGACCTGCGGGAATGTCAGTCCCCTGAGAGAAAGCGGATTGAACATGAAAATTCTGGTGATTGACGTAGGCGGCACCAACATCAAGTTAAAACTGTCCGACCGTCCAGAGATTCGCAAAACTCCCTCTGGACCCATGCTCACGGCCGCGCAATTGGTCGCTGAGGTAAAGGCCGCGACGGCCGATTGGCCATTTGATGTTATCTCCGTGGGTTTCCCCGGTCCGGTCAGCGGTGGGAAGATTGTCCAGGAACCGGTCAATCTCGGTCCCGGTTGGGTGGGTTTTGATTTTGGGGAGGCATTGGGCAAACCGACTCGTCTTATCAATGATGCCGCGATGCAGGCACTAGGTAGCTACGAAGGCGGGCGGATGTTGTTTCTCGGTCTGGGGACTGGCCTGGGCAACTGTCTGATCTACGACAATGTCATCGCCCCGATGGAGCTTGGTCACCTGCCCTATCGCAAGGGCCGAACCTTTGAGATGTACGTCGGCCAGGCGGGGTTGCGGCGCATGGGGAAACGCAAGTGGCAATCAGCGGTGTTCGATGTGGTGGCCCGATTACGAGCCGCTCTACAGCCCGATTACATCGTACTTGGGGGAGGAAACGTTAAAAAACTTGACGAATTACCTCCCCATTGCCGTATGGGTAACAATGACAACGCCTT
>RGDT01000493.1 GCA_009918525.1 Planctomycetia bacterium | reverse complement strand
GCATGCTTAGCAACGCGTGCGACTCGCGGGCTGTCGGGGAGCCGGCGCGAGATGTCACTACGAGTCAAGGGAAAAACGCTGTCAATCACGGCTCCTGCTTTACATGCGTTGTCTACAGCGAGGCATTGCGGCGCGCTCTCCACTTGCGCGTACGCTCCGCCTGCGACATGGGTTTCCATCCGTTCTGTGGCTTGCGCCCTTTTGTGCAATACAGGCCTTTGACCATGCGTGGCGGTCCTCCTTTTGGCACGAACGTGTACGGCATGGAGGCGCGGCAAGTCTTGGACTTGTTGTGGACGAGCAATGTTGGAAACTCCGCCGCCATGCACTGGATCGCGCGGTCTGTTGCGTCTGCACGTTCGCCTGTCGACATCCCGGTCGAGGCGTGGCCACCGGGGCTCCTGTACGTGTGCATGGCCGTCGCCCCCAAAAATCGAATGAAGCCTTTGTCTCGCGACCACGTGCGCAATGTGAACTCGACGTCGGTGGTGTAATCGGACACTGTGAAACGTGGAGGTGCGAAGCCCTGTACGCGAGCCCCGAAGAAATTTCCGTCTAGCAGCCCGCATTTGCGCGACAGATGTCCAGGTAGTAAATTCATTTGGTTTTTGCAAGCGGACAGACTCCAGGCCGCGTAGCCTTCTTGTTCGCACGCGTCGAACATCATGGCGACCAGAGGTTTGAGATACCGGCGTGGCAGGTCGGCTGTCTCAGCGCTGCCAGACCGTCGGCGCCACTGTATGGACGGAACCGTATCACTCATCAGACAAATGCAGGGAACATCATGGAAGAACTCGAAAATGCGGTCATACTGCTTGCAAAGGCCACGGCCTCCTGGGTGCAGGTGGACATCTGCAAACCCGTGCCGCTGGAGGGCCTTGAAGTATTTGTCGTACTCAAGCACCCCATCCGGGTGTCTGTGCAACGCGTCTACGAAGACATGAATACTGCGCATGTTCCAGTCGTACGACCGCAGCATCGTCAAGGTCTGCTCGCACAATGCCGTCTCTCGGCAGAACGATGGGATTGCCATTGGAACGTCCGCGTAGCGGTCTTTCTGTAAATAGGAGGCGAAGCAAATCGCCTTCAGGCGCGAGCGCTTGCGTGCCATGCTTGACATGTCCCAGCACGTGGGCGCAGCTCCACAAATGGCTGCGTGCTGACAACACTGCAAATGCGTACAATGATGTATACGTCATGTGAGATAGAACAATGACTCATGAATGCCGACGACGTGGTGTGACATGCGTGGCATCGTACATTGCAGTCAACGATGAGTAAGTGGGAACGCTGCTTACGTTACTGCGTGCAAATGACCAACATGTTTGCATCCAACATGATACAACAATG
>RGDT01000492.1 GCA_009918525.1 Planctomycetia bacterium | reverse complement strand
GCCAGTTTCGCAGCCATGTTTTACGCTCCACATGCCACTGCGCCGTAACGCCGTCATTAGTCGTTCATCGGCTTCACATATAAGTTCTTTAGGTTGTCCATTGAGAATGATGTTGACACGCATGGGGCCAATTATGCCGCAGATATCAAGGAGAACAAAGCGCCAACAGGGAGCGCCGACAAGGATGCCGGCCCTCCGACCAGCGTTGCTTAACCAATCATCACCACACGCTTCTCGGCGTGACTTTGGCGCGCCGCCAAGGCCATGATGACTGACATACGCGCATCACGCAAGCCAACCGGCGTGGGGGTGTTATTGCGAATACAATCGACAAAAACCTGCACTTCGTGACAGTAAACCGCATCATAACGCTCTAAGAAATAAGGCAAAGGCTTGGCGGCGTGTAACCCATGGGTATTGCTTAAGATGGCATTGTCGTTGGCTTGGTTGCCGATGCTAATCGCCCCCGCACTGCCGATCACCTCGACCCGTTGGTCATAGCCATAGGCCGAATCGCAGTGATTATCAATCGTGACAATTGCGCCATTCTCAAAACGCAGCACCATGACCGCCACATCCACCTCGCCATATTGCTCAAGCCCGGGTGCAATCAACACATCGGCTTGGGTATAAATCGACACTGGCTCACACGCCATCAGCCAACGCGCCACATCAAAATCGTGAATGCTCATATCGAACCAAATGCCGCCACCCAAGCCAATTGGCCCCACGCCGGGCGGCCCCGGGTCGCGGCTGACCAAATGCACAATATGGGGCTTGCCGATTTCGCCATTCAAAATGGCATTTTTAACCCGCAAAAAATGTGGGTCGAAACGCCGCTGAAAGCCAATTTGAAACTGAACCCCAGCATTTTGCACCGCGTTTAAGGCGCGGTCGGCATCGGCGAGGGTTTTGGAGATAGGTTTCTCGCAAAAAATATGTTTACCAGCCTTGGCCGCCGCCTCGACAATATCGGCATGGGTGGCAGTAGCGCTGCACACCATCACCGCGTCAATCTTTGGGTCGGCCAACAATTCGCGGTAATCAGTGGTCCAACGGGGCACGCCGTGCTGTTCGGCACAGACCCGCGCCCCATCGGCATACACATCCGCAATGGCGGCCAATTTTGCGCCATCAATGTGACGCGCCATGTGTTTGGCATGCATTTTGCCAATCGAACCAGACCCAATCAGGGCAAAATTTAGGGTTGTCATTTAAGGGTAAGTTCAGGGTTCAGGGTATAGGGTTTAGGGTTCAGGTAATTTCTTACTCTCAACGCTCAACGCTTAACCCTCAACTCATCTATAGGCCTATATCGCGCAAATAACGACGATTGCGCATGGCGCTGGC
>RGDT01000491.1 GCA_009918525.1 Planctomycetia bacterium | reverse complement strand
AAAGGTGCGCGAAGCCGCCGCTCGGATGCGGTGTACGAACAATCTCAAACAATTGGCCCTGGCTTGCCACATGTATCAGGATGGCAACGGGACTCTGCCCCCTGCCGTCCAGATGCGTAGTGGTGTAAGCCGGACCAACGCCACCTTCAGCGGCAACCCGCTCGCCCCGCCGGCGAACTTGAACTTTGGGCCGAACTGGATTGTGCTGATTTTGCCCTATATCGAGCAAGGTAATCTATACGGTTCGGTTTCCACCAGCATCACAAACTACCCCTCGAACGGGGACGCTAATTGGCGTGCTATCCGTTCGACCCAATTCCCCACTGTGGTTTGTCCATCAGACCCCGGTACCAACTCCGCTTACACGGGCGTTGGCGGTAACTGGGCCCGTGGCAACTACGGCTGTAATGCTGGCGGCATCCATGGCCCCAACATCGGTTGGACCTCCACCGAAAATGGCCAAACCCCGGTCAACTCCAACGGATGGGCCGGTTTGCCAACCGATTTGGCAGGCGGCGGTGTAATGTGTATTAACTGGGGTGAAAATATCGCCCGCATTCAAGACGGGTCGTCAAACACCGTGATGCTCGGTGAACTTCGCACCGGCTCTCACCTAAGCACATTGGACCCACGCGGTACCTGGGCGATGGGCTTCCCTGGGGCCAGCGTACTGGCTGGACATTTTAGCTGGGATAACACGGTACCGAACACCCGTGAAGAAAATTCTGACGACTGCGAAGGATGTATCAATGACCCCCAAGGCGGCATGGGAGCCTGGCCGGGCTGCCCGTATCAGCAAGCCCAAGCTCGCAGCCGACACACGGGCGGGGTGAACGTGGCCATGGCCGATGCGAGCGTTCGCTTCGTTCGCGATTCAATCAGTCAGGCCGCCTGGTGGTACATGAACTCCGCCAATGATGGCCGCACCCACAACTTCGGTGATTGACCACCGGTTCACGAGCCACGTAGGGAGCTTTCGTACTCCCTGAATGATCTCGTCCAAACTTGCCGGGCGGGCATCTGACGCACGACCTGCCAAGTTTGGTTATTTCTTTTCCCCTTGGTTACATCAAGGTACGACCATCATGCCTTTGTCCTCGCGTTGTTTGTGGCTTTTGCTCAGTTGTATGCTTGTCTCCCTCTTTGGTTGCTCGTCATCCAAAGTGACGATCACGGGTAAAATCCTTAAGGCCGGTAAACCGCTCGTCGTCAGCAAAAATACTTATGTCACTTTATAGTTTCTGCCGGAATCGGTAGCCAGCGAAGCAGCGAGCCAATCGTATTCCGCGTCGTTTGATCAAGCTACCGGGACGTTCCGCCTCGAACTCTCGCCGGGTAAATATAAGACGAACTTTATCATGGCACTACCGGCCAAAGATG
>RGDT01000050.1 GCA_009918525.1 Planctomycetia bacterium | reverse complement strand
TCTGGGTCGTGCCGGTGACGATTACCTGGGAATAGGCATAAGGCCCAACAATCACAACGCTGGCTGGCTCGACGCTTATCTGTGTCAGATTGACGCCGGTCGGCAGTTTCTCGGTTGCCGAGTTGGCAGCGCCTGCGAGTAACAGGACTGTCAAAAGGGATCTGATCATAGAGAGAACCTCGTGTTCGAGGACGGAATACGGCGGGCGGTGGGATTTTCATCACGAACTTAATTGTACTATCTTGCCAGGATTCGTAGCCGACGACAAGAGGCTATGGCAAAGGGTGGTCAGCCCTATCAGCTTTCGACAGGTCATGATCAGCATAATGCCACTCCTCGAAGGGCCGGTTTCTAAGCGCCTATACAGATCGTCTTCGGTTGGTTCGTCAGCTTATGATCGACTTTTTCCGGGCAAGGTAGTCCCACAGAACATAACGATCCAGTTCCCGTCCCGCCGTGAAAAACACCCGGCCACGCGTCGATTCGGCCAGTCGATAGGCAAACTGAACATCTTCGCGCGATTGGTTCCACGTAGAAAGCATGAAGATGTTGATTGTTATTCCTTCCTTTGCGCACAAGTTCGCCTCACGGAGCGTTGCCACCTCGGTGCGTGGGTCGGGAGGATAGAGCAGGTACAGCATCTTCCCCTCGAAATGGGCCGTCGGCAAACCGTCGGTGATGAGCATCACTTGACGATTGGGCGTGTCTTGTTGGGCCAGGAACTTTCGCGATAACGCCAGGGCATGCTGAATGTTGGTAAAGTGCGGCGGAACCTGCGATTCGGTGATTTTCGGGTTGCTCATATCCGCCCGTAGATGAACCACTGGGTCGTAGATCGTCACCGGCTTTGGCATCAATGTTGCTACTTCGCTCACATGGCGCGGCTTGGCGAACGAGTACATCTCGATGAACTGCAAAAAATCGCCGGGGAACTCGGTCTTGATCAGTCCATCCAAGGCAAGGCCCATACGCTTGACATTCACATACATCCCGTCATAACGCATGCTACCACTCATGTCGAGCAGGACGCACGTCGCGGCCTTGGGATTGTTCCGCGTCTTATGAACGACGATATCTTCGCTCTTGAGCTTTATGGGCCGACCACCACGTAGCATGGCGTTGGTGAACGAGGCCACGACGTCCATGTGAGCAACGCTGTCGCCAAACTCGTAGGGCTTGGTCGAGGGCAACTCGACGGCTCCTTCTCCCGTTACGACGTTCGTGTGCCGTCCGCTCCGCGACGCCTGCATCTGCTCGAAAATGCGGGTCAATAGCTTCGATTGAAACAACCGGTAGGCGCGCGGCGTCATCTGAAAGCCGCCCTTTTGTGCTTGCTCCACTCCCTGCTGTTCGGCGATGCGTTTCAGATAATCTTGAACTTGTTGTTGTAACTCGCTGAGATTCTCGACATCCTGTGGCTGTGCGAATTTCGACAACTCCTCCATATCAATGATCGCGATCTGAGCCGTCTTCATTGCCTCCTTGATCTGTTCGAGTAGTTTGTCGATCGCTTCCAGTTCTTTTTTGATCTCCAACGCTTGCGGGATGGTCATGCCTTCCCGCCCAGTGAATGAGTACTTAGCGGCAAGTTGGTCGATCTGATACTTTTCGCCGAGTATTTCGATCAGTTGCAGTAGTGACTTGGCAAATTCGCCGCGTTCGTCACCAGTGCGATACCAGAGACGTTCGAGATCGTACAACTGCTCTTCGCGGATGGCTTCGCGAAACGGTTTTTCTAATTTGTTCGGAACCCGAGTGTCTTGTGCGGCTTGATGGAACGACTGATGGGCCAATCCTTGCACGCTGTCAGTTTCGTAGGTTTCCAGAATTCGTTTCTTGCGGTCTTCTAACATCTGTTGCAGCGCATCGAGCGAGGGGCCTAACCCGGCGATCTGCGATGGGTCGATTTTTACGGCGCGGGCCAACTCTTCCTCGGTCAGTTGGCGCGTATTGCCATAGGTCAGTAGATGATCCATAGCAGGCGACACCATATCGGGCGGGTCGGCAGTAGGCGAGGGAAACTCTACCGGGTCGTACTTTTGGTATGTGTGAATGATCCCGCCCAACTTATTCGCATCGCTCATGGGGGACCCCCGTTTATCGAACTTCGTACGTTACCCGTCCGTGCTTCGACGAACGGCTGATTTTGTCGCTGGCGTACAGCCCTGCCAACACGAACTCGACGCACGACGCACGCACCGCCGGGGATTCCGCCGCGTTCACCTCGAACGCTTTTTCCCAGGCACGCGGCACTCGTTTGAGCCGTTCGGCATAGATCTCGCTAGGCAGCATGTCGCTGACCTCGATCTTGACACCCTTGCCGAACACCTCCGCGATTTCCCCTAGACCGGCTTTCTCGACGTATTCGCCGAATACCGTCTTGATCGCCTCGGCAATGACCGCATCGAGTACCTGGCGTTCGCTCATCTGCTGGCTACCCATCAAGTCCAGTTCTAGTTTTCCCAGCGACGAGGCGTACAGGTGGCCCAGGTCACTGATCCGCGGCACCGCAGGCTTCTCGTTCAAGCGTACGCCTCGGTGCCTCGCGCTGGCTACCATCGTTCGGTAATTCGCGATGGAGAATCGCGCGCTCACGCCGCTCTGATGATCGACATATTTGGACTTGCGGGCTGCGATGCTGATTTGCTCGATGATCTCTTTCATGAACGGCGGCACCAATACCGGATATTCGCCGCCCAGGTCGATACCTGCTTCCTGCTCCATGATATCGACGCCCAAGGCTCGATCACGCGGATAGTGAGTGTGGATGATGGTGCCGATTCGGTCTTTCAGTTGTGGTATTACTTTTCCCGAGCGGTTGTAGGTCGCGGGATTCGCGCTGAACAGAACCAAAAGATCGAGGTCGAATTGAATCGGATAGCCTCGTATTTGTACGTCGCGTTCTTCGAGAATGTTGAACAACCCCACCTGAACGAGTTCATCTAGTTCTGGTACTTCGTTCATGGCAAAGATGCCACGGTGCATTCTTGGGATGAGGCCGAAGTGCAACGCCTCTTCGGCGGCCATGCTGGTGCCGCCTGCCAATTTGCTTGGGTCAATTTCTCCGATCACATCGGCGAACTTGGTGCCGGGGGCGAGCCGTTCGGCGTAGCGGTCCTTACGAGGCCACCAAGCTATAGGAATTTCTTCTTCGCGGCGGTCTGCGACAAACGCCTTCGCCATGGAGGTGATCGGTTTATATGGGTCTTCGTGTACCGGACAGCCGGGGATGGCGAGATAGGGTAGCTCGTCATCGAGGAAGCGAGCCAACGATCGCATCAATCGGCTTTTAGCTTGGCCCTTCTCCCCGAGGAAAAGCAGGTCATGCCCGGCGAGGAGAGCGAGATTGATTTCGGGAATGACGGTATCTTCATATCCGACGATACCGGGGAACAGGTCGTCTTTGGCCTGGAGACGACGAAGAAAGTTTTCGCGGATCTCCGTTTTGACGGTTCGCGATTTCCAACCGGAGGCGCGGAGTTCAGCCAGAGTACACGAACGGTTCACGCGGTCAATCTCCTGCGGGGCTTCTACTTTTATTATAGCCAGGAACCCACGGCACAGAGCGGGTTATTCCGCCGGCATGAGATGAAATGGTCAAAAGCAGTTGCCTGGCCAAGCGTAAAAACAATTTATTATACAATAGGAAACTATTTCCTTGAGATGTCGCCGCCTACTGCCTGATGTGAGTGCCTCTTCCCTCAACTTCGCCTAGTCAGCAATACTCTTCGCCGTGCCAGCCCCAACACGTCTCGTTTCTCTTCCCGTGCCTGTCGGAGGACGTGAATTCGTTCACCGCACACGTTCCCGCTAGCCAAGTTTGTTGGCGCTACTTCCTCCTAAGATCGCCAGACCATTACAAACCAGGGTAGTCGTCGTAAAAGATGATGACAATCGGACAGATTTGCCCCCTTTTTCTCATATTTTGGTTTACAATCGAGAAACCCCAGACACAAGGGGGGACCGCCCCATAAGCTAATCGAGGAAGTTGAACCGGTTCCACCCTACCTCTACGCAGGTGTACGCATGAAAATACACGGCATTATCCCGCCGCTCGCCACGCCGATGAAAGACAACGAGGATCTCGACCTTCCGCGTCTTCGCTGGTTTTTAGATTATCAGATTAGCCAGGGCGTTCACGGCATTTTTGTTCTGGGCACCAATAGCGAATTTTATGCTCTCGACGAACGCGAAAAACAGGAGGTCATCGCCGTCGCCGTCGAACACGTCAACGGTCGCTTACCAGTGTGGGCAGGGACGGGGGCCGAAACGACACGCGAAGCGGTTAGGCTGACCAAATTGGCTGAGAAAGAAGGGGCTTCGGGCGTTTCCGTAATTACTCCTTATTTTGTGATGCCCAACCAACAAGAAATACACGACCACTATAAACGGATCGCGGAAAGCACTTCTCTACCGGTCATGTTGTACAATAACCCCGCAACTTGCGGCGGGCTGACTATCGCAGTAGACACGGTCGCGAAACTGGCCCAGGTACCCAACATTCGCGGGATCAAAGATTCGTCGGGCGATCTCCAAAATACTTGCGAATATATCCGATCGGTTCCCGAGACGTTCAGCGTGATGATGGGGCGAGATACGCTGATCTTCTCCTCGCTCATCATGGGAACCTGTGGCGCTGTCCCGGCGACCGGCAACATCGCTCCGGCGTTGTTGGTGGAAATCTACGAATCGTTCTGCCGTGGCGATCAGGTGGCAAGCAAGGCAGCGCAACTTCGGCTTAATCCGTTACGGCTGGCGTTAGGGCTTTGCACGGCTCCGGGCGGAGTCAAAGCCGCTCTACAGTTACTCGGGCGCTCGATTGGCCCGTGCCGTTCGCCCGTGTCGGGGTTGAGTCCGGACAAGGTCGGCAAAATGCGCGGTGCCCTCGAAGCCGCAGGTCTGCTCTAATCCATGCTGACCTCGGCTCCGACATTGCGTGCCGTGGTCAGCCACGTTCGCCCTGTTGGACCAAGATAGGCCGCAATCCGTTCGCGAAGCCATTCCGCTTTGTCGGCTTCGACGACAGCAAACGCGGCCGGTCCCCAGCTACTTTGGCCAACGCCTTCAACTCCCAGCGAGCGCATCCGGGCGATCAGCTCGCTTACCACCCCAACACAATACGCCCCCCCCTGAATGGGTGCAAACAACTCTCCCGAACGTGCGTTGAACTCTCCTAAGGCGGCGGCAAAGTCGGCGAGGTTGCCTTCGACCAATGCGGGCAACATTCCCAACAGCGTGAGCCGACATAGTTTATCGGTCAACGCGCAATCGCCCGGTAATTTACTGAAGGCTCCGGCTTCGCCACCGCCCGAAAGCCCCTGCGGAGCGTCCGGCATCGCCACGACAATACGCCAATTCTTGGGTATTTCGTAACGAACGATCAACGGCGCTATTCCCTCCCTACGACCGCCGTCCACCAGTAAACCGCCGGAAGCGAAGCCGTGTGTGCCGATAGCCGAGCGTCGAGCGCGTCCCGTTTGCCGGGCAATTTCCTCAAGCGACAACGACGAAACCGCCCGACCAACGGCGAGAGCCAACTGAGTGCCGGTGCCGAAGCCACTATGTTCGGGTGGTGCTTCCTCGATCATTAACCGGTGAGGTTCAGCCAACGGACGGGCGAACTCCAAAGCACGGGTCGCCAACGGTCCGGTCGCGCTCCATTGCGAGGCAGGCATCGCCGACACGACGAGCCGCGGCATATCGATCATAACACCCACGCCGCCAAAACGACGCGTCCCATGAAGCGACAACAGCCCGAAATGTAGCCGACTACCGGCGATGACGCGCGTCATGGGGTCGGCCCCGCAGTCGTAAAAAGGCCGAAAAGCGCGAAATGAACAGAAGGATTATGTGCTGAGGTGTTCACAGACGATTGCTGTACTTTTTCGCTCGACGGCCATACACCGGTGAGGTCGGTTTGATTTCAGGGGCAGGAGCTTTGACGCGAGGACGAGCGGCCTCGAACCCATCAACGTGTTCGGGGCGAATTTCGCGATTGATGAATGTCTCAATCTCTGTGAGTCGTTCGCCCTGTTCGGGCGTCACGAAGGCGATAGCAATGCCATCCGCGCCGATCCGTCCTGTACGGCCGATTCGGTGAACGTAATTTTCAGGGTCTTCGGGTAAATCGTAGTTGATGACGTGCGAAAGATTTTTTACGTCGATGCCCCGCCCCACGACATCCGTCGCCACCAAAAAGCGAATCTTGCCTTCTCGGAAGCCTCGCATAATACGATTGCGTAACGATTGTGACAAATCGCCGTGCATACAGGCGCTACGCTGCGCGGCTCCGCGAAGCATGAAATAGACTTCTTCTACCCATTTCTTTCGTTCGCAGAAGATGATCGCCTGTCGGGGTTGATCGCGTTCCAAAATACGGAGCAACAAATCGAATTTGCGATCCTCATCAACGGTGATGTAAGTCTGACGAATTTTATCGACGGTCACCACTTTCGGTGCGACGTTGACGTGAACCGGGTCGATCATGTAACGCTGCGTCAGACGCATGACGGGCGGCGGCATCGTGGCCGAAAACAGCATGGTCTGATGTGATTCAGGAACCCGCTTGAGAATGCGTTCAATGTCCGGGCGAAAGCCAATATCCAACATGCGGTCGGCTTCGTCTAGCACAACATAACGGACTCGATCAAGCGACAGCGTCCCGCGCCGCAAGTGGTCGATGACCCGACCTGGCGTGCCGATGACGATGGCCGCACCGCGTTTCAGGGCCGACATTTGCGACTTGAGGCGTTGCCCACCAATGATACTGGCAGCCCGGCAATCGGGGTGGGGCGTTAATTTGGCGGCTTCGTCCGCCACCTGCACTACTAGTTCCCGCGTAGGGGCCATGATGAGCGCGAATGGACCTATGGTTTCTTCCGGTTGCCACGATTGGAAGAAGGGCAGAAGAAAGGCAGCCGTTTTCCCAGTTCCAGTTTGGGCTTGGCCTATTACATCCTTACCGTTGACAGCATGGGGGATACAGTTGGCCTGGATGGGTGTGGGGGTTCGATAGCCGCACCGAGCGACTGCGGTCAGCACGGACGAGCTGAGAGGCAGCGAGTCAAATCCGTTGGGCGGCTCATCGTGCAGAACAGCAGACAAGGGGTTACCTCAGTTAGGAAGAAAACTACATGTCAACTCTACCCATTTACTCTTTATTAATGTAAAACTTAGAAATGATTGTGTCCAGGGCATCTTGCCTCGTTGATTATGTTGCACCATCCTGGCCCCCTCGGAGGTCTGCTGCCATGAGTTTCGACCCTTATGCCGATCAAAACCAGCCACGTCGGCCCAGTGACCGCGAGTCGATCTATTCGGATGATCTACCACCCTTACGACGGGATAGCACTGGAGCAAGCGATGCCGGTGATCGCGTTCGCCTTCCCGCGATTTTCATGATCGTATTGGGCGTTATCCAGTTATTCATCACCATCATTCCATTCTTTATCTTTATAAACCTACTCTTCACAAATTCTGAACAATATAAGCAAAACCTTCAAGCGAGCCTCGAAGGTTTCAAAAAAACCATGCCTCAATTTGCAGCGGAATTTGAAAAACAAATCCAAAATCCCGAGCCCGCATTAGCGCAGGCTAGGCTGATGTATGGCGCATCGACGGCGGCCTGGTTGCTACCGTCCTTATTGATCATCCTTGGTGGAATCCAGATGCTTCGATTAAGAAGTTACGCCCTTTGTGTTATTTCCTCGATTGTTGTCAGTGTCCCCTGCGTTACAGCATGCTGTCTCATCGGCCAGGGTGTTGGCATCTGGTCGCTCGTCGTCCTGCTGAATAGTGATGTTCGCTCCGCGTTTCGTTAATTCCTCCGCGCTTTGCCGGTTATCCTTTTGGCGAGCGCTCGCCCTCCCATGACTCTCTTGAACGGATCAAGACCATGACCAAACAACTCATCCGCGTCGGTCACAGCCCTGACCCTGACGATGCCTTCATGTTTTATGCTCTGGCTCACGACAAAATCGACACGGAAGGGTTGATCTTCGAGCATCAACTCCAGGACATCGAAACACTCAATCGCCGTGCCCTGAACGGCGAACTGGAAGTCAGCGCGGTTAGCATCCATGCCTACACTCGCATCATGGACAAGTACGCCTTGCTACCTTCAGGATGCAGCATGGGAGACCAATACGGCCCCATGATCGTTGCCAGGCGTCCTATGACTCTCGACGACCTGAAATCGACTCGCATCGCCGTCCCAGGCACGATGACTACGGCCTATTTGGGATTGCGTCTACTCATGGCCTCCTTGGGCCGCAAGGAACCCCCGGCTTACGATGTGATACCTTTCGACGAAATTATATCCGCTGTGTGTTCAGGAAAATACGAGGCCGGCCTTATCATTCACGAAGGCCAACTCACGTTCCAAAATCAAGGGCTATACCTGATTGTCGATCTGGGTGTCTGGTGGCAACATCGCACCGGACTACCGATGCCCTTAGGCGGTAATGTGGTTAGGCGCGATCTGGGGCCGGTGGTCATCGCGAAGGTGAGCCGCCTGCTCAAGCAAAGCATCCAGTATTCGCTGGATCACCGCCAGGAAGCGTTGACCTATGCTTTGAACTATGCTCGCGACATGGAACGGGACCTAGCTGACCGTTTCGTCGGCATGTACGTAAATGATTGGACGCTGGATTATGGCCCTCGCGGACGAGAGGCTGTTCGTCGTTTATTAGACGAAGGGCACGCTGCCGGGATCATCCCGAACGCGGCGAACGTGCAGTTCGTCGAATAACAGTTATTTGAACGATGCGAAGACCGACCTAGCACGGAACGGATCCCATTTGGAGATTCGTTCCAAAGT
The DNA here is from genome assembly GCA_009918525.1 of Planctomycetia bacterium. Lineage (GTDB taxonomy): Bacteria > Planctomycetota > Planctomycetia > Gemmatales > Gemmataceae > RGDT01. The sequence goes on along the minus strand of RGDT01000050.1, from coordinate 8,893 downwards.
TGTTTGATATTCGCTACTCAATGATTCGCCCGTGCTTTTACGAGGTAGACGTAACCTCAATAAATCATTAATACCTTTTAGCTCCACATCAACCGCTACAAGATTTGAATTATCTTCTTGAACTTCGCCCGGGATCCGTATTCGGACTAGTTCTTTCTTCAAAATCTCATGCGCCCATGAAATTTGACGAGCAGAATCGTAGTCGTATAGCTTCGTAGCGGGTTCGTAAATGGTTGGAATGGCTTTCAACAATCGAGTCGTATCATCAACTTTGAAAATACGTTTTGGGCTGCTGAGGGAAAGCGCTAACTCATGAGCGAACTTGTCCAGTTTCTTCGCGGCAGCCGCCACTTCGGTCGGATTGCCATAAGGACGACTATCAAACACCTTGTTGAGATCAGCGACAAGCTTTTCGTACTCGGCGGATCGGGTCGATGCCGTCTTCTCGTCGGCGGCTATCGCCAGTTTGACCAATTCGACGGACCACGGACGCAATCCGACGCGACCTGGTTTACGGTTCTTGTCGTAGCCGCGTTTCAGTCGCCAAGAGTCTGCTTTGAGGTCGTGATGGCAAGCGTAACAATCGAAGTGAGCAATGTCCAGTCCGTCACCATTTTTAACATGGTTGGAAACGGCATCGGCTTGGAGCAGTCGCATATTGTCGCGAAGGGCGACAGCCGCACCGATGAGTAAGAGTTTCGTCTCCTCCAGTTCACCCGGGCTAAGCCCGATTTCCTTTTGAAGTGCGGGCGATTTCTCACGTAGAAGTTGCCAGTGACGAGGCATTTCGTTGCTAAATGTGGCGAGTTCAAAACTCGGCAATGGCGGATGCCCGGCTGCATACATTTCGTGGGTTACAAACTTTTCCTGGGCCATATTCCCTACATGGCATGAAGCACATAGCTCGGCTCGCTTCAACGGATCTTTCAAATCGATCATGCCATATTTGGACCATTTTTCCGAACGGGATAGAGGACGAAACTTCCGAGCGGTTACCAAGATACTGTGGCTAGGCACCCACTCTTCATAGTGACCATGACAGGCAACACAATTTACCCCTTCTTCAACTTTGAAGTTCACTTCCTTGCTGGCTTTTTCTAATTTGTCATCTCCAATCCAAACGGCATGACAGGTTAGACAGGTTTTCCATGTTTTGGGATCAGGATCGTAGCCAAGTAATTGGCCCATGCGTTTACCGCGTGGACTCTGCAGCGAAAGAAAGGCATTATCGTGCTTGTCATACTTTTTCCAACGAATCAGCTCATCGCAACGAACATTAACCTGCTTTCCATCGACCCAGCTTACAGGAGGCTTTCCATCATGACAGCTACCACCCTGACAGGCTGCTACCCCATAATAAAGTTTAGACGCCGTTGTTGGTTCTACTGGAGTAGGATAAACATCCCCGGCAAGCTCTTTATCTTTCTGAGCGCGAACATGAGGCGAACCGAGCCAGCCCAACAATAACCATACAACGACCGCCGGCCCTGCCCACTTCCAACGCATGATGAACGACATGGCAAGCTCCTGGCTATTCAAACTTTTTCAAGAGCGGTATCAATTTCTTAGGATCGTACTTGGTTGGCAGATCGTATAGCGATCTCGCCCCAGGTTTGTACGAGCCGTATAAGACATCTCGCATCGCCTTAAGGTCTGCCTTCCGATCGACCGGAACATCGCGCGTAGCTGACAACGCCGCCAGACCCAGATACAATTGTGCCGCTGAATCCCAACCATCGGCCGCCACGTCATCTCGACGAGCCAGGGTAGTCGTGAGACGATTCACCTGTTCCGCGGCATATTTTGCGGTAACGGCTGCCGATAGATCCGCGCGTAACAGGGTCGCCGCAGCGCGAGCCTCACGGGCGACATCCTTTGCTCTCGGAACACGACGAGCCATCTCATTTTCGATAGCAGCATAGCGTATACGCAAGGCTTGTGAGCCGGTCAATCGTGGGACGACGTGATACCAATCAGCCCAGGGGAGTTCGCCGGGCTTGCGTCCTTTCGCAACCATTCGCGATGCACGGTCACGGCGAGACGATTCATCCAACAGATCATGATGACAGGATGCACAGTCATATTCCGCGAATTCCGGCCAGTTTTTTTCGGAACGCTCGGCCCGTGTCGCCAATAAATCCAAGGCTGCTCTTGCCGAAGCGGCTTGACCAACAACCCATAGCCTCGCCTCCTGATCGGGCAGGAGGGAACGTTCCTCGTTCTCGCGATATGTCCAGTGACGAGGATAATTGGCATAATAAGCCGCAAACTCGAATTTTAATCGGGGATGGCCAGCAGCGATGAGATCATGATTCACTTCACGGGTTTCGTCGCCGACGTGACATTTCATGCAAGAATCAGCACGGGATCCCAGTTCGCGTAAATCCACAAAACCAGTCGTCGAACGGTCAAAGCCCGGCAAGTAGTGAGAGGACTTCCATTTTTCAGCCGGACCGTGACATTGTTCGCATCCTACACCATCGGCCTGTATAGAAGCGGGTAGGTCTTGCCCCATGCCATGACAAGCAAGACAGGTAGGGTTTTCATGGGCATTTCCACCGCCCAGATTCTTTTGAATGCGACGAGAGTCGGCATTAAACAAGGCTCGATATGCTTTGGCGTGCGGATCAATCGCGATCCAGGTTGAGTATTCGCTACCTTTGGAACCGAGATTGCCGTTACCATGATGACACGACCCTGCAGCACATGATGCAACACCAACGGTTACTGGTGGAACCAGTAAAACACCTGGGCGTACATCGCTACGTGATGGAGTCGCGAAACAGAGGAGTAATGGTAATCCGATGGCAGTAGTGACGATAAGGAAGCGCATCGAACAGTTCTCCCACTCTATCATTATCACCCCGTAACTAGGTAATCGTCAAGCGAAAAGTTGCTTTCCGTGATAGTGGGGGTACGTCAGAGACGGAAGTGTGAGCGACGGCAAAAATCTCATCACCGTCATTTCCGTTTCAGGCTCTGAAACCGCTCTTGGCTCTGGCGGCGTGCTTTGTCTTCCTAGCCTATGGTCCTATAATATAACGGACGTCCTCGAACCGGAGTCGATTCATGTCAGTCGAGCATACGCCCCGAATCCTTATCGCTGAAGACACGCCTCAAACAGCGGAGTTGCTCGAACTTTACCTAGCAGAAGGCGATTACGAAGTTCGTATCGCCACCGATGGCGAACAGGCCATCCACCAACTGCAAAGTTGGCAGCCAGATGTCGTGTTACTCGACGTTATGATGCCGCGACTCAGCGGCTTTGAGGTATGCAAACGCCTCCGTGCTAACCCCTCCACCCGCAATATAGGGGTTATCATGGTGACGGCCCTCGATCAACAGGCCGACATCGACCGCGCGGTTGAAGCGGGAACAGATGACTTGTTGTCCAAGCCGATCAATAAGCCTGAGTTATTTCGACGGGTTCGGGCGTTACTGAACAGCCGTCGTCATCCGCGTGATCTTGATCGAGCATTATCGTACATTGAGGGCGTCCAAAAGGGCGAACCAGGACGCCCATGACACCTCGCGTGGTGGTACATAGCGGTCGGGCCAAGCCATTTTACGGACGACACCCCTGGGTGTTTGTCGGTGCCGTCCAGCGTACCGAAGGCGAAGCGGCAGACGGAGCGGAAGTCGATCTCGTTTCGCATACCGGAGCGTTCATCGCACGCGGATTGTACAACGGGCGGAGCAAAGTCCGCGTTCGGCTCTATTCATGGCAAGATGGTGAGGCACTAGATGACGAATTTCTTCGCGCTCGGCTGCGCAATGCCGTTGCCCTGCGTCGCGACCTGGGGCTGATGCAACCCGATGGAGCTTGCCGACTGGTCAATAGCGAGGGGGACGGCCTTAGCGGGCTGACGGTAGACCGATATTGCGATTGGCTCTCCGTGCAGTTTACCGGGCTGGGACTCGCCGAACGTCGCGAGCGAATCGCCGAACTGCTGGCCGAACTCGTGCCATGTGCCGGGATCTACCTTCGCACCGAAAAAGGGATCGGTCAATTGGAAGGATTATCCCTGAGCGACGGACCCCTGCGCGGTGGTACCCCGCCACCGTTGACCATTGTTGAAACGGGAATGCGTTTCATGGTCAATCTGGCAGAGGGGCAAAAAACAGGCTATTACCTCGACCAGCGAGATAACCGCCTCGCTGCGGCTCGACTCCTGGTCGGTCGCCGAGTTTTGGATGCCTTTTGCTATTCCGGCGGGTTCGGGTTGCGGGCGAGACAGCATGGAGCCGTCGAGGTGATCGGTATCGATGGTTCAGAAGCGGCCCTGAGTCTCGCCCGTGAAAACGCAGCGCTCAACCACCTAGACGGATTGACTTATGTAAAAGCGGACGTCTTCGACGAACTGGATCGCCGCGTTAAAAATCGCGAGCGTTTCGGTGCGGTGGTACTGGATCCGCCCAAATTTGCACGCGCCAAAAGCGGCGTCGAGGAAGCACTACGCGGCTACCGTCGCTTGCTGTCCTTGGCGGTGCGTCTTGTGGAACCGGGTGGTTATGTGGTGATGTGCTGCTGTTCGGGCCGGGTCACTTCGGAACAGATCGAAGAACTGATGGCGCAGACGGCGGCTGATCAGCGGCGCGACATTCAGTTGATAGAACGTCGAGGTGCGGCGGGAGATCACCCGGTTTCCGTGAGTTGTCCCGAGTCGCACTATCTCAAGTGTCTTATCGCCCGTGTGGGCTGAAACCCGCGACGATGGTTGTGGGTATAATGCTAGAATAGAGGTTAAACCTCTGGAAAGGAAGGCTCCCTTGAACGCTGCCCGGTTCATGTTCCTGCTCGCACTGATCGTCAGCCCAACCACGCGCGCGGCGATCGACCTACACACACCGACCGACACCCAAGTCTACATCGCCATCGACGTACGTCAGGCGTTCGATTCCGAGTTTTTCAGAGACAACCTACTCGACCCCGCTCGTGACTTGCTGGCCCAGTTACCCGGCGTGAACGAGACGCTCAAGGAACTCCGGCTGGACCCGTTCAAAGACGTGGATCGCCTTGTCCTGGCTAGTCCGGGTACTCAGGGCAATGATCGCGGCCTTGTCGTAGCTTATGGTCGCTTCGATGTTGATAAGTTCAAGACTCGGGTCGAACGGCTAAAAAAAGATAACGATGACAGCGTCACGCTGCACGAAGTCCCGCTCGGCGGTGGAGTGAAACACGCCGTCTACGAAGTAGCGATCCCTGGAATGGAATCAGGAGCATTCGTTGCCCTCAAGGATGGCAAGACGCTACTGGTATCGCCGGGCAAGGATTATGTGGTCGATGCACTTAAAGCTGCTCGCTTGAAGACAAAGCCGACCCTGAAAAACAAGGAAATGCAAACGTTGATTGAATCCCTGGAGGCCGCAAAGCAGGTGTTGACAGTGGCCTTGCCGGGCAGCGCGTTGACGGCGGTCGATGATCTCGTTCCGGGCGGCGGTGCGGCCTTGAAAGGAATTGCCGCTATTGGAGGGGGAGCAACGTTCGGAAAAGAACTTCGCTTCGATCTGGCCATCACGTGCCATAGCGAAGAAAATGCCATGGAGATTCGTTCCAAGTTGGACAAAGGCGTCAAACTCGCCACAGCAGCCTTAGCTCTGTTGGGTGAGGAAAAGAAAGAATTGTCCCTGCTCTTCGAGTTGGTGAAGTCGATCAGAACGATCGGCAAAGGGAAAGCAGTCGGGGTTTCGGCTCGTGTGACCGCCGAGACGCTGCAGGATCTGTTCGGAAAGGGCGGCTGACCCGTAGGCCGCGCTTGTTTTCAAAGGATGAGGAATTAGGACATGCTAGCGATTCGTAGGTTCGCACTGGCCGCACTGGCCCTAGCTCTGCTAGGACTTCAGTTGACGACCGCAGCCCCCATTCCCGGCGTCAAGGCCGGTGGCGACGACGGCGACAAGTGGTTGCTCGATGAAGCCGAAATGATCATGGTTTTCAACTTCAAGCAAATGTTCGACTCGAAGTTGATGAAGAGCGGCTACACCGAAAAGATGCGTGAAGCCATGATGAACAACCCTCAAGCCAAGGAAATGGCTGATAAACTTGGCCTGGACCTCACCAAGGACATTGACAGCATCATCATTTCCGGGGGCAAGCAAAAAGACACCCCGAAGGGCCGGTTCGTCCTGAAAGGCAACTTCGACATCGAGAAGTTGTCCAAGGCGATGAAATCTAGCGACAAGGTCAAAGCCAGTAAGGAAGGCTCGATCGAAGTCTTCGAAGTCGAAATGCAAGGTGCCAATGGATATGGTGCATTCGCGGGGAAGAACGCTTTCATTCTGACGGAGAGCAAGGAAACTACGGTTGCTTTGGCGAAGTCCGCTCCGGAGAAAGCTTCCACGTTGAACAAAGACGTCAAGGCCGCACTGGCGACCTTCACCGGTAAGGAAAGTATGGCGATGGTGATGGTTGTCACCGATGAACTCAAAGGTATGGCCGCGATGAACAAGCAGGTTGAAGCCGCTGTCAAATCGTTGTCAACACTAACAGCCAGCATCACCGTCGAAGATGGGATCACGCTGAAGCTCGTTGGCAACACGACAGACGCCAAGTCTGCCGCATCCTTGGAAAAGCAGCTAACCGGCCTGAAAGCGATCGCCGAAATCGGCCTGGGCATGGCGGAGATGGTTCCGCCGGTGGCCAAGGAAGTCTTCGAAAGCCTGAAGATCGACAAGACTCGCGATAGCGTGATTGTGACGCTGCCGATCACCAAGGATCAAATTGAAAAGGCAGCGAAGCTGGCTCCGGGCGGCTGATTCGGTTTGTTCGATTGAATTGATCACCGAAGTAACGCAGAAGACGGTGCCGATACCAATACCGGAGAGGGAAAGATTTTTCCACTTCGATTGGGTAGTCGGTTCCGTCTTTTTTGCTTCTATCCCGCTGTCAAACTCTTTCCACCTACAATAATTGCGAACCCGCGACGAGGCACGGCTGTCCGAAAGGTATTATGGACGCTCATACGCTGGAATTACTTGATTTCGCCAAAATTCGCGACCTTATCGCTGCATATTCCGCCTGCTCGCTGGGCAAGGAACTGGCCCGTGGATTGTCTCCCTTCGGTGACATTGGCAAAGCCCGTACAGAAATCGCCCTCGTCACCGAGATGGTTGACGCACTGACACAGGGGCTGGCTCCACCGTTTGCCGGTCTGCACGACATTCGCATGAGCGTCAAACGCGCCGCGATCGGCGTTCAACTCACCGCGGAACAACTCTTGGAAATTGCCGACACCCTCACTTGCACAGGCCATGCTTACCGCTACCGGATGCGTCTGAGTTCGCGACACGGTCGCTTGATCGAACTTTTAACCCCCGTAGAAGATATGGGGCCGATTGCCCGATCGATCGCCGGTTGCATCGACGGTCGAGGTCACGTGTTAGACATGGCCAGCCGGGAACTGGCTCAGGTTCGGCAAAAGCTGGCTGAGGTCGATGAGCGTGTTCAGCAGGTTATACAACGCTTACTGCGTGATCCAGCCATTCGGGCGGTGCTGCGTTATCCCAATGCCACTGTCTCCGGCGATCATTATGTCTTACCTGTTGCGGTCAATCATCGGCACAAAATACCTGGCGTGGTACATCGGACGAGTTCGACAGGCGAAACGGTTTTCGTAGAACCAGCGGGCGTGGCGTCGCTGAGTGCCGAGCGGGTTGTCCTCAAGGGCGAAGAAGACCGCGAGATTCGGCGAATCTTGCGACGCTTGTCAGGCGATGTCGGAAAGGTATCTCGACCGTTGGCCAATGCCGTCGAAATCCTGGCTCGGCTCGACCTGATCACTTCCAAAGCTCGTTATGCTCGCGACTACGACCATTTCCCCCCCGATCTCAATACCGAAGGCCGATTGTGGTTGCGTCAGGCACGGCATCCGATCTTGGAAAGCCTGTTCCGCGAACAAAATGAGGCTGGCGTCGGCGAAAAACGTGCCGTCGTTCCTATCGACGTGCGATTGGGGCACGGCTTCAACATTCTCGTCATCACCGGCCCCAACACGGGTGGCAAAACAGTCTGCTTGAAAACAGCGGGATTACTTTCGCTCATGGCGATGGCTGGCCTTCACATTCCAGCGGGCGAAGGTTCGAGCGTGCCGATGTGGCGCGATGTCTTGGCCGATATCGGCGATGAGCAAAGCCTGGAACAATCGTTAAGTACGTTCAGCAGTCACATCACCCGTATCGGCCATATCTTGCGAAGCACAGACGAAAACTGTCTGGTTTTGCTGGACGAAATGGGCGCGGGCACCGATCCGACGGAAGGGGCCGCCCTTGGCCGGGCGATTCTTGATAAGCTCGATGAGTTGCGATGTCGTGCCATGGTAACAACGCACCTAGGAGACCTCAAGACCTACGCATTCAACAACGATCGTGCCGAAAACGGTGCCGTGCAATTCAGCATCGAGACATTGAGGCCGACCTATGTGTTGGAGATAGGTCGCTTCGGCATGAGTAACGCGCTACGGATCGCAAAGCGGTTGAAATTGCCCAAGGATCTCCTAGCCCGAGCGCATCGGTATCTAACCCGTAAACAGAAACGAGCGCCGGAGATGGTGCAGTTACAAAAAATGCGCGAGGAAGCCGAAAAGGCTCGTTCCGAAGCTCTGGCGGCTCAGCACCAAGCCGAACGCGAGGCTGAAGAACTGCGACGAAAACAGGACGAACTCGCCCGAGCGGCCGCCGAAGCAGCGGCATTGAAGGACGCACGGTCGCGATTAGTGCCAGGTGATACGGTTGATGTGCCGAAGTTCGGAAAGCCGGGCAAAGTGGTCAGGACCGACTTCCGAAAGAATGTGGTGGTGGTGAGCGTGGGCATTGGTCAGTGGGAAGTCGGTCTTGAGGAAGTTTTTCCCGTCGCCTGAACGAGGTAAATGCAGGCTGAAGGGGGGAATTCCCCCCT
>RGDT01000490.1 GCA_009918525.1 Planctomycetia bacterium | reverse complement strand
TATCCAGTCGTTCTGCTCCAGGAAATCGTAGCGGTCCACGGCTTCGCCTTCCAGGAAGTTCGTATCCCCGGCATCTTCGATTTGGACGCGGCGCATCATCTGGCGGACGATCACCTCGATGTGTTTGTTGTTGATCGTGATGCCCTGGGAGCGATATACTTCCTGTACCCCGTTCACCAAGTATTGCTGCACGGCGAAGGGGCCTTTGATGTTGAGGATATCGCGCGGGGCTACCGAGCCGTCGGACAGCGGGGTACCGGCGCGCACGAAGTCGCCGTCTTGCACCAGTACGTGCTTGGACAAGCCGATGAGGTACTTGCGTACCTGGCCATCTTTCGCGGTGATGGAAACTTCGCGGTTGCCCCGTTTTACTTTGCCGAAGTTGACTTCGCCGTCAATTTCGGAAACCACGGCGGGGTTCGAAGGGTTGCGTGCTTCGAACAATTCTGTTACGCGGGGCAAACCACCCGTGATATCCTGGATTTTGCCCAGGCTTCTCGGGATTTTGGCAATTTTATCGCCTGCGCTGAGCTGCTGGCCATCCTCTATCGAAAGGTAAGAACCCACCGGTAGCGTGTAGCTTTTGATTTCTTCCCCACCAGCGGAGACGATAGAGATGACCGGGATTTTGCGTTTATTCTTACTTTCGATGATCACCTTTTCCGAAAAGCCTGTCTGGTCATCGCGTTCCACGCGGTACGTCACCCCTTCTTCGATGCTGTCGAAGCGGGCGGTACCGCTGAATTCCGAAATGATGACGGCGTTGAACGGATCCCAGTCGCAAATCCGCTGTCCTTTTTTAGCGATTTCCCCGTCTTTCACATAGAGCTGTGCGCCATAAGGGATATGAAGGGAAACGAGCCGGCCCGTTTCGATGTCCACGATACGGATTTCACCCGTGCGCGACAAGACGGTGAAGGAGCTTTCGCCCCCTTCGGTATCGTATTGGGTGACCTTCATGCCATCGAACTCGATGCGGCCATCGAATTTGGAGGTGATTTCCGATTCCGTTTTCGACAAGGAGGCGACACCGCCCACGTGGAACGTGCGGAGGGTGAGCTGCGTACCCGGTTCGCCGATAGATTGGGCGGCGATGATGCCCACGGCATCGCCTGATTCCGCGATGCGCCCGGTAGCCAGGTTTTTGCCGTAGCACTTGGCGCAAACCCCGCGCTTGGTCTCGCAGGTGAGCACCGAGCGGATCGTCACCGTCTCGACTTCTGCATCTTCGATCGCTTTTGCGAGGCGGGAATCAATGTATTCCCCGGCGCGCAGGATGGTATCACCGGTACGCGGGTGGTAGATATCGTGCAGCGTGTAGCGTCCTTCTATACGGGAAGCCAGGTTTTCGATAATTTTTTCACTTTCCTTGAGGGCGGAT
>RGDT01000489.1 GCA_009918525.1 Planctomycetia bacterium | reverse complement strand
TCACCGAGCAGGATGCGGCATACTACGACAGCGAAGCATGCCGTCGACTACTAGACGATGGTCCAAGTGGATACTCTCGAGACGAGTATCGAAGCACAAACTAAGAGAGCGGCGCCTTCCCGGGGCCCATACACTTCCGCTCTCGGGGACAACTCAATCGCGGACAAGCCACACGCGATGAGAGTGAAAGATACTTGCAGGTAGGACTTTGGTGCCGATGTCTGCAATCATCCCTGTTGTATTCATATGAAGCATGATGAGATGTTTGGCATCAATCTGTTCTTCAAGATACGCCAGTCGCGTCAGTACGTGGCGCATACGTTTGGTCGATCGATCTGCTTCAGCGAGTTGTACAGCAGCTTTGTTGTCGCAGAAGAAAATGATCGGGAGCTTGACGTCGATGTGTAGGAACTGAAAAACACATATCAGACCTTGGTTGAGCTTAGCCGCAATGGTCTGTGCCCAATCTTCCATGCAAACGGAGCACCCCCGATGAAGGCAATGGCACACGCCATTGGGCGGGGCCCTCCATAGGAAGCATCACTGAGCCAGACAACATCGAAATCACTCCACAGGTCTTCACGCAAGTCGGTCGCGTGTCGGAGCAGATGAGCACGAAATTCCTTATCGTTCGTGCCGTAACGAATTGAGTATGTGCGTGTGTCTCGAAGATAGCGCACAATTATGAGGAGGGCATTGTACAGTTCCTCTCCGGCGCCCGAGACATTTCGCATGCAGAATGATAGTGCAGCACTGATATCGGGCCTTGTGAAGCAGGCAATGTAGTTCAACTTTCCTCCGAGCTTGAGGCATTCGAGACGCCACTTGTTCGTGTTGGCGTCATCGGGGTCGTTCTTGACTATGTCGAGTACATCTGGGTAACATGGCAACGAGCGATACTTACGCATGGGCTCGGTTATCTCAGATGCATATGTGTTGATCATCTCGTCGATCATTGGGGTCTGGCATAGCGCGAGCTGTCGCAGGCGGAGGTTCTGGACAACCCGTGCGCCTAGAGAGAAAGCGACAGGTCCGAGGTCAACGATGTTGTAGTGCTTTGCAAGCAGCTCTAATTCTTTCGTCTTGACATCCGTGTTAGGTGGGAACCCCCACCAAATATTGTCGACGTATGTGCACATATAGCAGAACGTGTCGTTGATCTTCTTCCTGAAAATGCATGGCTCACCAGGGCACTGTTCCCAGTGACATTTCTTGACAGTGCCGTGATGTTCGATCTCCCACATAAGTCCGCTCTGGACAAGGCCGTAAATTGATTTGTTGAGCTCGCACACCATGAGTTCTCCTTTCGGGCCAACAAGGACATTGCCATCTTTATCCACGGCGGGGAAACCGGGAGCCTGAAGCATGAATACCTTGGCATCCAGCATAGCGTTTAGGTATGCGGTGACG
>RGDT01000488.1 GCA_009918525.1 Planctomycetia bacterium | reverse complement strand
TGTCTGGAGTTCGAGTACGTCGAAGGGTGCGACTTGTCGGCTGTCATTCGGGACCGTGGCGAGATGCCGTGGCGTGAGGCGGCGGAGTCGATGAAAAAGTTGTGTGTGATTGTGGGGCGCGTTCATCTACTACCGGGCGGGGTGGTGCATCGAGACATCAAGCCGGGCAACGTGCTGGTTCGCGGTGACGGGTCGTTCGCGTTGGCGGATTTCGGAATTGGCGGATTGGCGGCTAACGAGGTGACGACCAAGACACGGCTGGGAACGCTAGGAACGGCGGGACTGGTAGCTGGGGCGTATTCGGATCTGTACGCAAGTCCCCAGCAAGTGCAAGGATTGTTGAAAGCCAACGCGCGGGACGATGTGTATTCATTGGGAGTGGTGTGGTACCAACTGTTGACGGGTAATTTATTGATGCCGGCGCCGACAGGGGCAGCATGGCGCGGAAAGTTAGAGTCCAAAGGGATGCCGTCCGCGTTGGTAGCGTTGTTGGGTTCGATGATGGAACACGAACGCGAAGATCGGCCGATGGATGCGATGGAGGTAGCGAGACGGATCGAGGTGATCGTCAATCCGCCGAGACCATCACCGACGCCACCTGCACCGCGTGCCGAGCCACCACAAATAGATCGCCGAATGGTAATGGGTGGAATGGTAATGGGCGGTGTGGCTGCTATCGCAGCAGGTTTGTATCTAATTCGGAACAAAGATACTCAGCCTGCGCCGCCTATTCGGAACAAAGATACTCAGCCTGCGCCGCCTATTGCAAATAAAGCACTCAAGCAATGGATTAACAGTATCGGGATGAAGTTTGCATTAATCCCAGCGGGAAAGTTCATGATGGGATCGACGAAGGAGTTGGATCCATCGTCGCACGATGACGAAAGCCCACGGCATGAGGTAACGATCACGAAAGATTTCTACTTGGGGATATATGAGGTGACACAGGAGGAATACGAGCGGGTGATGGGTGTCAATCCGAGCCAATTTAAGGGGCGACGTCGTCCGGTGGAGCGAGTGAGTTGGAAAGAAGCGATGGAGTTTTGTAAGCGGTTGAGTGAGTTACCGGAAGAGAAGGCGAAAGGACATATGTACCGCTTGCCGACGGAGGCGGAATGGGAATATTCATGTCGAGGAGGGGCAAGTAACTTTAGTATTTATCATTTCGGCAACACGATCACCAAAGCGAACGCGAATTTTCTGGGTAGCGTTCTTAATGAGACAACGGACGTAGGCACGTATGCGTCGAACGGGTTCGGATTATACGACATGCACGGTAATGTATGGGAGTGGTGTATAGACGGGAAGCGTGAGTATCGTGACCGAGCGGAAGTAGACCCACGGGGGCCGATGGAAGATGGCTCGTTCCGAGTGTACCGGGGCGGCAGTTGGAGTATCTCTGCCGGCAGCTGTCGAGCGGCGTAC
>RGDT01000487.1 GCA_009918525.1 Planctomycetia bacterium | reverse complement strand
ATCATGATGGTTCAGGATCCAAGAGGAGGACAAATTCAAGACTTCCTTCAGGGTCCCTGGCGGCCAATATGAGTTCCGCGTTGGCGCATTTGGGCTTCACGGCATGTGCTCCCTCCTGATGCGTTACATGCATGCAATTTTTGGGCGGCCCTCTCTCGCGTTCGACGATTCCGGCCGTGGGCGGCCGTCGGCTGAGGGTGGGAACAGCCCTATGTTGGGGAAATTCGTTCAAGTTTACATGGACGACATCCTTATTTTCTCCAAGACGAAGGAAGAGCACCTGATTCACGTGCGCATGGTCCTTGAGACTTTGAAACACCATCGACTTTACGCTAAGGCCAGCAAATGCCAGTTTGGCAGGACCTCTGTCGCCTTCCTCGGCCACGTGATTTCGGAGCGAGGCGTGGCTATGGACCCTCGTAAGGTAGCGGCTATTGCGACTGGGCTCGCCCGACGTCTTGCACGGAAGTTCGTCGATTCGTAGGGCTCGCCAATTACTATCGGCGATTCGTACGTCAGTTCTCTTCGCTGGTGGCGCCCCTTACAAGCGCTTCGAGGCACTTCGAGCGGCTCTGATGTCCGCTCCAGTCCTCCGGGTGTGGGACCCGGGTCTCCCGACCCGACTCACGACTGACGCGTCAGAGTTGGCGGTTTCGGGGATACTAGAGCAGCCCGACTCTTCGGGCGCCTTTCACCCGATTGCCTACGAGTCCCGCAAACTCACCGCCCCGGAGCGCGCATACCCACCTCATCTGTTGGAACTGCTGGCGGTGGTCCACTGCCTCAAGTCTTTCCGCCCGTACCTCTTGGACCGTTCCTTTGAGCTCCGCACGGATAATGCAAGCTTGCAATGGTTTTTGCAGCAACGGTCATTAAATCACCATCAAGCTCGCTGGCTCAACACTATTTCGGAGTTCCAGTTCTCAGTTGTGCATATCCCAGGTCGACTGAACCCCGCTGATCACCTTTCCAGGATGCGCTTCGCGACGGGTGAGGGACCAGCGCCCACCGCTGGTTATGAGGACGGGTCGTCCGAGTTGTTTCACGTTGGTTCGACGGCCCCGGCCTGCGTCTTTACGCAAATAGGCTCACCCGTGGACGGTGCGCGATTCCTCCACGCTGATTTTGCTGCTTCAGTGGCGGCAGCGACGGCACAAGATCCGTTTCTCGGTCCAATCCTTCGGCAATCCCAGCTGCAAGGGGGGCTGGTTGACAAGACCGGATGCCCGATCCCTGCGGACAGCACATCTACGCGCAGTTCCTTCTTCGCTCACGATGGCTTGCTCTTCCGGCGTTCCTCCCGTAGTGATCGGCTCTGTATCCCTGAGGTACCGGCTCTTCGACAATTAACCCTTACTAAGCTCAGAGTCCACGCTACCCCCCTTGGCGGTCACTTCGGGCGGGATGAAACACTATCCTTGGCTCAGCATTCCGTGTGG
>RGDT01000486.1 GCA_009918525.1 Planctomycetia bacterium | reverse complement strand
GAGAACGCGGAATAGCGCATCGCCTCAGGCCCTCATCCGCGCGCCGGTGGGATCGAACAGCGGCGCCAGCTGCAGCCGTGCCTTGCGCCGCTCGCCGATGATCTCGATCTCCCACGCGGCCGTATCGGCCCCGTTCTCGAGTTCCGCCGCCGGCAGATATCCCGTCGCATGGCTCGCCTTCGCGTGGTGGCAATAGCCCCCCGAGGTGATCCAGCCGACCACCTTCCCGTTCTTCCAGATCGCCTGATCTTTTCTTGAGCCCGAACAGCACCTGTTTTTCCCATCTTGTGAAATTCGCCAGATGGGATTTCCCTTTCGTGTCTTAAAATGTTAACATCACAATAAGAATCCTGGTGCGAGTAGGGAGGCTGCCCGCTCTCGAACCGGAAGGTAACGGCATGTTGTTGTCGCAAAGTTTGCTGGAAGAAATTCGGCACGAAGGATTGGCTGTCGGCCGGTTTCGTGGTTTACTCTATCTCCTAGTTGGACGAAGGATCGAACGCGGAGCCGAGACGGTCTCGGCCGGAATGACCTGGCGTGATGCGGCCACTTTGTTGAAAAAGATACGCTGGGACAAAGAAGCGGTGCGAGAACTTAGCCTCAATCCTGCCGATCTGCCGCCACGTGACAGGGAGAAATATTGGTATGTGGCGATAAGCCAGGCCGATTTGGGTGGAGCCGAAGCCAAGACACAAGGAGAGGGGCTGGCCGATGCGTTGCGAGAACGCGGGTATAAGGTGGAATGAATTTTTCTGGTGAAACGAAACCACCTTTGTCCCCACCACCTAGTCGCGAATCAAGACATCTCCTGTTCTGATTTTCAAGCGTTAGCAAATCCAGCTGAATGCGGTACCCTAGCTCTTTTCGGTTTTGTTACAATAACTTTCGATTAACCGCGATCTCTCCGAGTGCCTCCGATGCAGAGCGAACCTAATATCCCGCAAATTCCGTTCAAGGTGAATGTGGCCGACCGCGTCAAACGCTTGCCGCCCTATCTTTTCGGGAAGATCAATGCTCTGAAATTGGCCAAGCGACGGGCCGGCATCGATATTCTCGACCTTGGTATGGGAAACCCCACCGACGTTCCCGATCAGGCCGTGATCGCCAAACTATGTGAAGCCGTCCAAGACGATAAGAGTCATCGTTATCCAATGGCGAGCGGTTTGCCGCATCTAAGGCGCGAGGTGTCGTCGCGTTATCAACGTGTCCACGGTGTGCATCTTGACCCCGAATCCGAAGTTCTCGCAGGCCTCGGCTCCAAAGAAGTTTTCAGTCATATGTGCCTGGCCCTGTTGGGGCCTGGTGACACGGCGATCGTGCCGGCGCCATCGTTTCCGATCCACGTGTACGCTGTGGCCCTTGCATCGGGTAATGTCTTGAGTATCGACTGCACGAATCCTGAGCAATTCCTCAAGGACACGGCAGATACCTGCGAACGTC
>RGDT01000485.1 GCA_009918525.1 Planctomycetia bacterium | reverse complement strand
GCAAACGATGACGCTGCCGATTAGTGGCTAGCTATCCAGTGCCTTGCCGGAGTCACTACATTAGCGAGAACGCCCACTACAACCCTGGAACCTCTCCTATGAACCGCCGTGATTTTATCGCCTCTGCTATCGCCCTGACCGCTTCGGCCACGCTTGGCCGTGAAGACAAGAAAGACCCCCCCTTCGGCGGTTTCCGCTTGGGGGCACAGAGCTACACTTTCCGCGAGTTTAATCTCGAACAAGCATTGATGCGGATGCAGAAACTTGGCCTGAAATATGGTGAGTTCTATCAGAAACATTGCCCCATGACGACCGACGAGGCGAGTATCAAAGCTTTCCAGAAAATATGCAGCGACTATGGTGTCACGCCGTGGGCCTGGGGCGTTCAGGCGTTCACGAAAAACCACGATGCTAACAAGAAGGTGTTCGAGTTCGGCAAAGCGCTGGGCCTGAAAATGTTCAGCGCTGACCCGACGCCCGATAGCTTCGACAGCCTTGATAAATTATGCGACGAATACAAAATCGCCATCGGCATTCATCCGCACGGGCCGGCGGGTAAAGGGCTACATCGCTGGTACAGCGCGGAAGTCATTCTTGCCGCCGTCAAGGATCACCACAAGCTCATCGGGGCGTGTTTGGACACCGGACATCTCATTCGCAGTGCCCAGATGGGCAAGACGCTCGATCCGGCAGCTCAGGTGAAACTCATGGGCGAACGCAACTTTGGCCTTCACCTCAAGGATCACGACAACAAAGCCAAGCACGATGTAATCATCGGCAAAGGCGCACTGGATGTACCGAAACTGCTGGCGGCGTTGGCCGAGGTCAAGTTCACGGGCATGATTTCGATCGAGTATGAACACAATTCCAAAGAACCGACCAAGGACGTGGAATCGTGCGTGAAGGTGTTCTCCGACGCTGCCTCGAAGCGTTGAACTGACAACGAGCAAATTGTTGAACGTCTTAACGGTTATGGATGCTTCCGGTTTTAACACTCAAAGTGTACCGGAAGCACGGCGACAGCCTCATAACAAAGCTTGAATCACACTTCCGGTCCATAGGCGATGCGGACGGTTTAAAGCGTCATGAACTTCTGCATCCGCCGGGATTCCGAGGAGATGGTATATCGTTGTCAAAACGTCTTCGGGACCAACTTTCCCTTCTTTGGGGTGAGCGCCCAACGAGTCCGATGCCCCGATGACGCGGCCCCCTCGAATTCCTCCGCCGGCCAGCAACACGCTGTAACAAGCCGGCCAATGGTCCCTGCCTCCGTCGGGCTTCAGCTTAGGCGTACGTCCGAACTCTCCCATCCAGGCCACGATGGTCGAATCAAGCATTCCCCGAGCAGACAAATCGTCGAGCAGAGCCGATAACCCCTGATCTGATTCGAGCAAACGCAGGTGCAGGTCCTTGGCGTACCCCGAGTGAGTGTCCCACTTGCCGTTGGTATTTTCGGTGGTGTCGGACCTG
>RGDT01000484.1 GCA_009918525.1 Planctomycetia bacterium | reverse complement strand
AGCGGCAAGAGTATTCTGATGGTGCTGATTGCCAAGTGGCTTCTGGAATTTGACCCGCACGCCCGCGTCCTGGTCATCACCGACCGCGATGAGCTGGACAAGCAGATCGTCGGTGTGATGCGTAATGCAGGCGTGATTGGCGAGGATGCGGCATCGCCGCGCATCACCTCTCGCGCGGAACTGGTTGACAAGCTGGGGGCGGCCACGCCACGCTTGATGTGTGCGCTGATCCATAAGTTTGATACGACCGACCTGAAAGGCGAGCCTCCGAAGGTGTCGGGCCGTATCTACGTCTTTGTCGATGAATGTCATCGCACGCAAGGCGGCGACATGAACAAGCAGATGAAGCGGTGGCTAGGGAACGCAATCTTTATCGGCTTCACCGGCACGCCTCTGCTGCGCAAAGACAAGCAGACCACACGCGAGGTGTTTGGCACCTACATCCATACCTACAAGTTTGACGAAGCGGTGGCTGACAAGGTGGTGCTTGACCTGAAATACGAAGCGCGTGATGTGCCACAGCGACTGACGTCAAAAAAAGCCATTGATGCCTGGTTTGATCAGAAGACCAGGGGGCTGAACAACTTCCAGCGGTCGGTTCTGCGCAAACGTTGGGCGACGATGGAAGAGCTGATGAGTGCCGGTGAGCGCAAGCAGCGCATCATTGCCGACATCATCCACGACTTCGGTGTCCAGCCGCGTTTGAACAATGACCGAGGGACAGCCATTCTGGTGGCAGCCTCCATCTACGACGCCTGCCACTATTTCCGATTGTTCCAGAACACGTCGTTCGGCAAGTACTGCGGAATCATTACGTCCTACGAGCCAAATCACAACGCGATTTCGCGTGAGCCTAAGGAAAGCGACGAGCGCTACAAGTTCGACACCTACACCCAGCACGTCCTGCAAAAAGATCAGACCACCAAAGACTACGAGGACAAGACCAAGCGGCGTTTTATCGAAGAGCCCGCGAACCTCAAACTCTTGATCGTGGTGAGCAAACTGCTGACCGGTTTTGATGCGCCTTCCTGCACCTACATCTACCTCGATAACGAGCTGCGCGATCACAACCTGTTTCAGGCTATCTGTCGCACAAACCGGCTCGACGGCGACGACAAGGACTATGGCCACATCGTCGACTACAAAGAGCTGTTCGAGAAGGTGCAGGACTCCATCGCCGTTTACACCTCCGACGAGCTGGACATCGACGAAGGTGGCGATGACGGCAACGTTGCCGTCAAAGACTGGTTGAAGGAAGGCAAGGTGCAGCTCGATGCTGCCCGGGAAGCACTGCGCTATTTGTGTGAGCCGGTAGCCATGCCGCGCGAAATGGAACAGTTCCTTCACTATTTCTGCGGTGATGCCAACGATCCGGAAGCGTTACTAAACACCGAACCGCTGCGCATCTCTTTCTACAAGTCGGCAGCCGCATTCCTGCGAGCCTATGCGGCAATTGCCCAGAACCTTGAA
>RGDT01000483.1 GCA_009918525.1 Planctomycetia bacterium | reverse complement strand
ATCGGATACACGGGTGGTAGTTTGATCCTGCTCGCATTGCTGCTGGCATCGTTGTTTGTCTGGCATCGCACCATGGGTTCGGTGGCCGTGGACACCGTGAGTTCGCCCAAATCCGAAATGTTTTACTGGGTTACAATCATGTTCTCCCAGACCCTTGGCACGGCATTGGGAGATTGGACGGCGGACACCGCCGATTTTGGTTACAGCGGTGCCGCGATGGTGTTTGGCACGCTGCTGGCACTTGTCGCCGCAGGGTATTATTGGACCAGGATTTCGCGCACGGTTTTGTTTTGGGCTGCGTTTATTCTAACGCGACCTCTTGGTGCGGTCGTTGGCGACTTTCTCGACAAGCCGCGCGATCACGGCGGTCTTGCTTTGAGCCGCTATTCCGCTTCCGCGACTTTGCTGGCGTTGGTCGTGCTGATGATCGTTGTCTTTTCACAGAAACCAGCAAAGCTTGAATAGCCGGAGACGATGCCGCTCGATTCATCAGGCAAACAGAACGGAACATTTTTTTGTTTACTGAAAATTCTGAAATTCTGTCTTCATGACAACCTCCCGGACAAACTATCATGCATGGGGAAAGAGGAATTCAGTAGGGTATCGCAACCAGACCCGGGACGCGTTGGAATTCATCTTGGTTATCGGTGACGACATTCATGCCGTGAACCAAGGCGGTAGCGGCAATCCATAAGTCGTTGGCTCCGATAAGACGCCCTTCCGTGGCGAGGAAGCGGTAGATCTCCCCATATTGCCATGATACTTCCTTTGTCCAAGGCAACACGGGATAGGGGCGACAGAGTCGTTCCCAGTCAAGTCGTTGAGCGGCAGACCGTCCGCAGGCCAGTTCACCCGCCACGGTGAAGGTGATGAAAAACAAGTCTTCGAGATGATCGGCAAGAAACCGATCCGCCCGGTTTGTCTCCCCGCGCCGCGCCTCCCGCTCGGCGACAATGATGAAATTTGTGTCAAGGATCAGACCCATGGATCAATGGGAATGGGATCATATTTCGAGGCTTCCTCCACAGCATCGATGTATTTCTCATTAACTCTACTCCCCCCGCTCTTCAGGTAATCCCTAAGTGCCGCCCCCGTCAGCGGCGCGTCCGCTAGAACTGCTCGGCGTATAACTTCTGTGAACGACTCACCAGCCCGTTTCGCCAAGCGGAGTTTCTCGTAGGCATCCAATTCCAAAGTTATTGTTTTGGTAGGCATACACGAAAAATACACGAACTCGGGATTTTGTCAATGAGTTGAACACCTTTACCAAACCCTGAGTCCATGACAACTCGCCCGAAAATTGGTATGTGCTCTTCGCCGTAGGTGCGGCATCGTTGAAGCAACCCGCAGAGGGATTTCCCTCTTGCTTCCCGCATCCGGCGGTCCCACACTGCTTGCATGAGCGATTCGATCCAGGAATTGACGGCCCGCATCCGCACGTTTGTCGAAGCCCGGCAGTGGGAAGTCTATC
>RGDT01000482.1 GCA_009918525.1 Planctomycetia bacterium | reverse complement strand
GTTCCCTGAAGATATTCTTCTACAACCACCTCATCATCGTAGCGGAAGGCTTCGGCCATTGCTGCATCAAATTCTTTTTGATCTTTTGCCATACCGGCGCCAAAACTGCTGCCGTTCTTATTGGGTTTGACGAAGAGGGGCAGCCCCATGCCGAGCAGTTCGGACGGGTCGTAGCCTTTGCCTTTAAAGACGACAGTAGAAGGTGCCATGGGGATACCATAGCTGCGCAGATAGTCCTTACAAGCCTGTTTGTCGAAGGTCAGGGCGCTGACGAACACATCGCAGCCCGTGTAGGGGATGCCCAACAGTTCGAGATAGCCCTGTATGCGCCCATCTTCTGCGGGATGGCCATGCAGCATGAGGTAGGCCAAGTCGAAGGAAACGCGGGTGCCGTCGAGGGGTACGGAAAAATCGTTGAGGTCCACGCGGGCACCGCTTTTTTGTTCGCTGAACACCGTCCCGTTGAGTTCGATCACAAAGACCTCGTACTTAGATGAATCGAGGTGCTTCGCTACCGTGGCGGCGCTTTTCAGGGAAACTTCGCGTTCAGCTACGTTGCCGCCGGTGATGACGGCGATGCGGGTTTTTTGATCAGGCATTTTATACAAATATAGTTTCGGTTCGCAACACGTTTATGGCACCATCAGGCATCCACCTTGGCGTATTTGGCATTGGCTTCGATGAAAGCGCGACGGGGCGGCACTTCATCGCCCATGAGCATAGAGAAGACGCGGTCGGACTCGATAGCATCTTCGATGGTCACCTGGCGGAGGATGCGGTTTTCGGGGTTCATGGTCGTTGCCCAGAGCTGTTCGGCGTTCATTTCCCCGAGGCCCTTGTAGCGCTGTACCTTGACGGAATCGTCGTTTTCCCCTTTGGCGAACTCTGTGGTCGCGGCGCGGCGTTCTTCGTCGTTCCAGCAGTAGCGTTCGTTTTTTCCTTTTTTGACGAGGTAGAGGGGCGGTGCGGCGATATAGATGTAGCCCTGTTCGACGAGCGGGCGCATATAGCGGAAGAAGAAGGTGAGGATGAGGGTAGTGATGTGGCTGCCGTCCACGTCGGCATCGGTCATGATGACGACTTTGTGATAGCGTAATTTTTTGATATTCAGAATCCTACCTTCATTAGGGTCCTCTTCGATGCTGACGCCGAGGGCGGTGAAGATATTTTTGATTTCCTCGTTTTCGTAGATTTTGTGTTCCATGGCTTTTTCCACGTTGAGGATTTTGCCGCGCAGGGGTAGGATGGCCTGGAAGTTGCGGTCGCGGCCTTGTTTAGCGGTTCCTCCTGCGGAATCGCCCTCTACGAGGAAGATTTCGCAGACTTCCGGGTCCCGGTTGGCACAATCGGCTAGTTTGCCGGGGAGCCCACCGCCGGTGAGGACGGTTTTGCGTTGTACCAGCTCACGGGCTTTGCGGGCGGCATGGCGGGCGGCGGCGGCGATGGAGACTTTCTCCATGATCTTGCGTGCTTCGCGGGGATTTTCCTCAAGGTAGTGT
>RGDT01000481.1 GCA_009918525.1 Planctomycetia bacterium | reverse complement strand
TCGATAAACTTCCCAACAAGGTCGAGGACGATTTATGTACAGACTGTCAACGTTCATCCTGATTGCTGCTCTTGCAGGCTCCGTTATAATAGCAGCGCCGGTGCGCCAGTATGACGACAAGGGAGCCCCGCCGTTCAAGGTACTGAAAGAGGGTGAAAATCCGCCGCTCGATGCCTATGACAATTTCGTCATCGGTCCGAAGTACGTGCCCGCGCCAGAACGCAAAAAAGTCGAAGGCGTTCCCGAGGGGAAGGTAGAGCAGTTCGTCATTGACTCCAAGGAAACCAAGCTCTTCAATCCCGGTATCGCTCGCAAAGTGTTTGGAAAAGTCGATCCGAAAAATCCCAAAACGCTTATCGTCGAGACTTTCAATATCGACTACAAACGCAAAATCACGGTCTATATTCCCGCACAGTACAAAGCGGGCAGCGAAGCGCCATTCCAGGTCATTCATGACGGGCCTGGCGGAAAGCCCAACGCCGATTTACTGCGTATTTTCGACAATCTGATCGCCCAAAAGCGTATTCCTCCGATCATTGTCATCTGGATTGCCAACGGTGGCGGCGATGCTCAAGGCCACGAGCGCGGCAAAGAATACGACAACATGAACGGCGACTATGCCGAGTACATCGAAACGGAGGTGCTACCGCGCGTTGAGAAAAACTGCAAGGTAAAGCTGACCAAAGACCCGAACGGCCGAGCGGCGATGGGCAACAGTTCCGGCGGTTCAGCGGCACTGATCATGGCCTGGTTTCGCACCGATCTGTATCATCGCGTCTTGACGACTTCGGGCACGTTCGTGAATCAAGCGTGGCCCTTCGATTCGAAGTATCCCGACGGCGCATGGGGTTTTCACGAGACGCTCATTCCCAACAATCCCAAGAAACCGCTGCGTATTTTTCTGTCTGTCGGCGATGCGGATTTGCTCAATCCCAACGTGATGCGCGACAACATGCACGACTGGGTTGAAGCCAATCACCGCATGGCCAAGGTGCTGAAGGCGAAGGGTTACGAATACCAATACCTCTTCTGTCGCGGTGCCGGTCACAGCGTCAGCAACGCCCAGTCGCAGTTTCTCCCGCACGCCATTGAATGGGTGTGGAAAGGTTATGCACCGAAAGAAGGGAAGTAGCCTTTCCTTTTTCTTTGTTTTTGTTGGATTGACCGGCTCGGTTATACGTTCTTGTAGGGGCGAGGTTGGGGATGGTGTGATTGTGTCACCAACTTCGCCCTGCGCTGCAAGGTTAGCCCGCATTCGCCGGGCTTCAATCGCTGCCTTCGACGACTGGGCCGGTGATGAGACAATCGCACCCGCTGCCGATCAGGTCCGCTCGTCCTGCTTCGATCAATGTCCTACGCGATTCGAAATGATTGTCCGGCTTGAAAAGCTGCAACAACCCTCGCTGCATCCGACGGTCACGCAGTTGAAGTCCAGTCTGCGTGGCAAAAAAGATCAGGATGTCACACTTTAATTCATCTACGGCATTCTCCGTCGCCTC
>RGDT01000049.1 GCA_009918525.1 Planctomycetia bacterium | reverse complement strand
TCGCCCAGAGTGAGTTGATCGCTCCAAGCGACCGTATCGACAGCGGCCACCCCCGAGGTCACGCGAAACAGTTCCAACCGCTCGCGAGTGACCGTCACGCGGGCTAGTTCGCTGGCGGCGCTCGTCACCTCAAGCACGACGGTCGGTTCGCCGCGCACGTCGTGAACGCCACGCAACGGATAGTGCCGCAGCAAAAGCCGATCACTGGGAACGCCGTCATAAACTTCGTCGTATTCAGTCAAGGCAAAATCACGGTTGCACCAGGAGCAGACAGCGTCGGCCGCTGCTTCGCCCAGCAGGGCGAGCAGTCGTTCGTCGGACGCCGTCGCGGACGGCACCGACAGCTTGAGTCGTTCCAAAGAAATCATGGAGTCACCTCCTGAAGCAAATCGATAAGGCCGTCAGCCAAAGTTGTTTTGTGGCCGCTATCGCTACGGCGCACGTCCCAAACATGACGACCGACAGCAAGGGAAGCCGTGTCGGCAGCGGCAAGCGTCACACGAAAATAGCCACGGGGGCCATCGGTGACGCTGGCGGTTTTCGTTACCTCAATCGAGCCGCCGAGAGTGGCAGCGAGTTTGAGAGTCAGATTCCAACCGGTACAGTCTTCCGGTGGAGATAGTTGGAAATCGAGTGCAACATCCTGCCCGCGATGAAAGGCAATGCGATGCGACTGACTGGCGCGGGTAGCGGCACGAAGACGAATCGCGATCATACGATCACCTGCACGACACCGGCCGCCTTGTCGTCCGTCGCCGGCCCAAATCGAGGCTGAGCGTAGGCGACGATGCACGCCACGCCCCCGGTCGCGCCGCCGGTGATTAGCCGACCTTTGAGGTAGCGTTTTCCAGAAGAAAGTTCCTCACTGCGAACCGTGATGACAATTTGTTTGTTGTCGTTGGCCGATGCACCGGCCGCGAGTTGGGTGGCTTGTTTGCCGGAGAGTGCGGTATAGGTGCCGCCAGAGGCGTCGGATTCGTAGACACCAGCGTCGATGGTCTCGTTAGCCATATCGCCCAATAGGAAGACAAACGTCACTTGATGAAATTTGCTCATATCCACAGCGGCACTGAGCTTGGCCGTGTTGGCGACGGTCTGAGGATCGAGGACCGCGACAGGGCCTGCAGATTCGTGAAGCCAATTCATGGAAGTTACCTCATACGGAGAAGGTCCACGAGCATGAACCGTTCATGCTCTAGCGAGTCGAACAATAATCCAAACAATCGCGTTTAACCTTCGCTGAGCCCGATGAACGGCCCGAGCGTGGTCGTCGCGTCAGCGAGCGTCACTTTGTCGCGCAACCAGGGTTGTCCAGCGACGCGCGAAACAAACCGCCATACGCTTTGATTGCTGAGAAAAGCGACGTGTTCGCTATAGGCAATCTCGACCTGCATCCGGTCGCCGATCAGGTAATGCGACAAATCCATCAGCAGAATATCACCCAAACTGTTGAGGGCTGGTAGCTTTTCACTGATCAATACATCATGGCCAAGAATCTGCCAGCGCGGCGCGCTGCGAACATCGTTACCGATAAAGATGACATTATCGCCGCCGGTCATGGTGAGCAGTTTGACTAACAAAGTAGGATGAACCGCCCACACAACATTTGGTCCCCCTGCACCCGGTAACAATCGGCCATACATACCTGCGACATCGGCCAAGCTGCAGGCGTTGGCAGCACTGCGCGTGACACTGATCAGCCCATTCCACGACAGAACGCCGAGTGGTTTGCCGACACCATTACCACGAAGAAAGGCATAATCTTCATACCAGGCAATCGCCCGGCTGAAAAGTTGCATCAGTAACGCATCGAGACCCACTGCCTGAGCATCGGCCAACAAAGTGTTACTGACTTTGGAATAACCGGATAATTCATGATTAACCAGTTTAATTTGTTTGAGAGTCGGTTCCGTTTCGTTGAGGGTCGTTGCTTCTTCCGTCCAGCGCGCCACGACACCGCCGAGCATAGCCGTATCACCCGCTGAGGGAGCGGAGGTCACGTCGAGCGTCGGCACCTCCATTTCTCGCGTGGCCATCGGCAACACGGTAGCGCGGGGACGGACGACCGAGCGTTCACTGACGAGGCGCATCAATTCGCCGTGAAATTCAGTGGGAACGAGGTAGCCGCCGGTCGTGCCACCCTGGGTGGATAGTGCTGCCTTTTGTTCGACATCCCATTCAACAAACCGACTACCCATGTCATCGAGCGCCTTGCGATCACCATGACGCACGGCGAGGAGGAACCGTCCGAAGGTACGTTTCGGATCACCGGCGGTTCCTGGTCCGAAGATGGCGGGGAGGGCATTTTTCCGGCTTTTCGTTTGAGCCTGAGCGAAGCCTTGTAAGGCAGATTCGACGGAAGATTGCACTTGCCCGGCGACACCGGCCAGGGCACGGTCGAGCGACGCCTGAAACAGCGGACCGAGCGGGTCGTCGGCCAAGGGCGAAGCGGTACCGGTAGCAATCAAGGCGTTGGCGTCCGTGTCGCTGAGGTCGAGCCGTTCCCCGGCTTTGCGTCCCACAAAGTCGCGGTTAAGTTGTACAAACATTGTGACTCCAAAAAAACAATCTCCCTGACGACGCGGCGGGTGGCTTGGGGTCCACCTCACCGCGTCGGCCTGGAGCCAATCTCCAGGCTGAACGAGAACGTACCGTGAAAAAAGGAGTATTGGTATAGCATTTTGAGCGTCAATGAGCGGCGTCGCTAATATTCACTCATTGACGCTATCCAACATGGAGACACGATCACACTCGGCCACGCAGTCGCTCCAGAGCCGTCGCCACGGCCCGTCGCACCAGCCCCGCGATATCGGCGGCACGCACACGCCGTTCGATGGCTTGGGCGATCTCGTCGAATGTGGTGTAGCCGACGGCCATTTTCGTAACACTTTCCACCAGAGCCAACGGGTTGGCCGGTATACTGACACAGGCATACTCCAACAACAACCAGCGGTCGATCACCAAACGCACACTATCCGGCCAACCGCGCCGGCGGGCCTCGGCCTCGTCGGGGATGTGGGTTTCCAATGGTAAGAAACCAATACTTTTACCGACCAACAAACCCGCTTGAATATGTGCAAATACTTCGTCAGGTGGCCAGGGTCCTTCAAGTCCCTCGGGACGCGGCGGATAGTGCGTCTTGGCCTTGATACCGACTAACTGCCCGTCGCGAACACGCCGACGCCACACACCACGGCCAACGGGCGGACGATTATAATCGTGAGCAAGCGTGACGAGCGGATTGAGACGAAACTCGCGGTCGTCCATTCCTGACGCGATGACCACATCCCCGGCCCGGTCGGGTACTTCGGTACTAATCCACGAAACGTCCGAGCGTTCGCCAGGATTTAATTCGGTCGGAGCGCGGATCATTACCAAGTGACGATAGGAATGAGAATCGTTACGCGGCAAGGTGCGCAGAACCGCCTCAAGCGACCGAGCCGCCGCGTCAGGCATCGGAAAGCCGAGCGGCCCTTCGATCCAATGTTTGAAATCGTGTTGCATGATGGTATTTCTCTGATGTGGATAGTTTAGCTTTACTTATTCACAATAGTTGTCTCATCGCGTGCTGTTCGACTCCGGCAGCGGAGGTAGCCCGAGCGACGAGCGTGCCTCATTGACCGTCAGCACGCCATATTTCAACAACATCTCGCGTTCTTTGAGGTTTAACTCCCGATCACGTGGGCTGGGGTCGTCTGCCGCCAAAAACAACCGCCCGGACGGATCGTAGAGCGGTATCAACTGCTCGTTGAGCTTCTCATCGCGCCGCCGCAGGCGCGGCACAATCGCACGCGATAAATGTTGTTGTTCGGCTGCTTGCAGATTCGCTAAATTGGTATCGGTACTCAAGAAGGCCGGCGGAACGTGGAAGGCGTTACATATTTCCTCCCGCGTTGCTCGCAAATCGGCCAACGCTGCCAGATCGCCTAGCGAATGATTCAAGAGTTGCACTCGCAAAGCCATGTCCGCGACGAGGACACGGCCGGTCCCACCGCGTCGAAGTTTTTGGTTCCACTGTGTTTCGAGCCGAACACGTTCATCGTCGCCCATGACCCCTTCGGGACTAACAATCGCATCGGGTAGGGCGTGGTTGTCGAACCGGGCGCGCTTGTACGCCGTCCACTCGCTCGCCAGACAAGCCTGATCGTAGCACGCTCGCAACGGGGATAGACCACCCGAATATGGATCGCGTGGATCGGGATAACGAAACACAATTAGTTGCTCGGATGACAAATGTTGTTCACCATTTGCGTTACGATAAACATAGCCATCGGCCGTTGGCGTCACACGATGCGAGGGCAACGGCCAGATGGCAACGGGAGTATTCAGTGGGCCGAACTCTAACAACCAATAGGCGATGCCGATTACTTCTTGATAGAGTGTAGTTAACTCCCACAAATCAAAAGCATTGTGAACAGGATTCACCTGCCGTAGCAAATCGAGCAACGGGTGCGACGTAACTTCTTCTATGCGTTCCACACCGGAAAACTTTGGTGCGGAACGAGTTGCGACACGGGGCGGCGACTGGCCCGGTCGTGTGCGAACATACAAACGCGGTGGGTATCGCGCACACGTCGCGGCATTGATGGTCGCACACGTCCAGGCCGTGTCGCGTAGCTCGTCTAACAAGTTGGTCGGGGTTGGATTGCGCACACGCTGCATCGACGGCAACGGTACATCCAATCGAGGCGAAGGTGACAACCATGCAGCCAATCGGCGAAGAAAATGTTGCATCATGATAGAATCGTCCAGGGAGGTTCGTCTTTTGTTGTTCCGCCAGCATCAGCGGTCGAGTTTAGATCGTCTAATATTTGATCATCATTTCGATTTTTTCGCACGCGGGCCAGATAGCGCGCGTCGATTCCGGCGACGAGATAGCGCAACGCAGCCAGGGCGTGATTCTCTTCGTCTACGGGGTTTTCGCCTTCGTGAAGCTGTTCGGCAGGCGACGGATAGCGATACAAGCTCGCCTCGCGCATTAACTGCGGACACGCGCCGCGCACCACTTTGAGGCGGCCCGACTGCAAACGCCCGGTCACGGCCGCGATTCCTAATCGGATTGCATTATCGGCGGGTTGCACTTTCAGCCCGGCAAAACGCAATTCGGATATTTCCGTCGCTCCGGCAGGATCGGCATACCAGCGGACAGAACCCAAAACTTTGAGCGTGGCCGCGTGATCGTGTAAAGGTGTTGAACGACAATAACGCTCACCAACAATCCACAACACATTGTTGCTGTCTAATACACCCCACACGGCCGCGAACGGGTTACGCCAACCAAAATCAATACCGCCGACGAGTTTACCGGAAGGAGGGGCCTGGTCGGTAAGAGCGACATCAAAACCAGGATAAACCAGACCTTCCAAGGTGGTGAAAGTCGAGTCGTATTCCTGAGCGATCCAAGCATCACCCAGAGCGCGGCGCTCCTCGGCGATGAATTCGGGCGAAATGCGTGGACAGTCGCGCCAACTGATGTTGAATCGCCGCCAAGTCCCGTCCCCAATCCACTCGCGATAAAACCAACCGCGCCGACCGAAAGGCGTCGAGAGCGCGACCAAACGACCGCCGGACACGGCCAGCATCGGGCGAACCGAACGATAAAGATCATCGTGAACGCGGGCAGCTTCATCGAGAATCAGCAGATTAACACCGCTGAATGATCGAATAGTTTCTTCGCGTCCCGGTAAGCACAACACCCGCGACCCGTTGGCCAATTCCAAACGCAATTGAGATCGATAAACCGCTCGCAACGGTCGATCCAATGCCTCATCCGCTTGAAGCACTTTGCGAAAAATCTCGGCCGATTGTCGTTGTGACGGCGACAACAACAAAACCAAAGCATTCGGATGAAAGAGTGCGGCATGATACGCCATCGCACTGACGGCGGTACTTTTTCCGCTCTGCCGCGAACAACACAACAATAGTTGACGATCGCGACACAACAATAATTGTCGTTGCCATGGATCGGGATTGAGACCGCGAGCCTTGAGAATCAAACCCGGATCAAGAGCGCACGCAAGTAGTCGATTCGTATTCATGGGGGCGATCCTATCGCGGCGCTGGTGGTTGTTGCGATAGGACTATGAGCGACTTTGAGCGTCGTCGCTCATAGTCTCTCAAATATTGCTACCTCGTCACTACTTGTATCTCTTCGATCAACTGACTGATGCGATTGTCAAGTTCCGACGGATCCGGGGCACCCACCGTACGCCAACGGATTTTACCGGCCGCGTCAATGAGGACCAAGGTCGGAAAACCATCTACCCTCCAGGTAGCACATACGGGACCATTGGGACCGTCGGCGATAGAAGGATAATTCAGTTGAGCTTTTTCGATGGTCGCCCGCAAGCGGGTCGGGTCGGGATCCGCATTAATACCAATCAAAGAAAACAGAGATGAGGAATGTTTGACGACTAATTGTTTCTCATGGGCGAATAACGCGCGACAGGGCGGACATTGACTATGCCAAAAACTTAACAACACCACTTTGCCTGCATGGTCCGCCAGATTCACCAATCGGCCGTTCACGTCAACTCCTTGCGTCGGGGGAGCAAGTCGTCCTTCATCTCTTGAGCGCGACATGGTGGCGGCATGCCATGAACGTCGTTTGTTTTCCGCATCGAACGTGCAGCCGGCAGCCAAGATGAGCAGGCCGACGGGGATGGTCTTCGTGAACGTCATGAGGTACCTCCCGCGCAAGAAAGCGCGAAGATGCCCATAACAGGAAGCGAGAAGAAAATCAGCGCCGAATATGGAGCCTAAATTTTTGCCCTATTTTCCTATTTTACACTTCCAACCCGACTACTCGCATGAGCGCGATGGCGTTACTGTGTCGCACTACACCCTCTTGCAGGCGATAGTCGAACACCATTTCGCCGTCTTCGAGATGGTCGGCGAAATGGACGTTTCGCGCTCGTTCGCCTAGAGGGTCGGCGATTCGCGTCAAGGATAGGTCGTGCGTCGTCACCAAGCCAATCGCGCCTGTTCGCACGAGCCCGCACACCACCGCTTCCGCGCCTTGTTTGCGGTCGTGCGAATTGGTCCCGCTAAATATCTCGTCCAACAAAAACAACAACGGAATCGACCCATGCGACAAATCGACCACTTGACGTACCCGCAATATCTCCGCGTAAAAACGCGATCGACCGGCCATCAATGAATCTTGGATTCGCAGCGTCGCACCGATAGCCAGCGGCGATAAACGCATCCATCGTGCCCGAACCGGCCCCCCGGCTAACGCCAACACAGCATTGATGCCGATGGTACGCAAGAAAGTACTTTTTCCCGACATATTGGAGCCGGATACAATCAACACATTCAACCCGTCGCCCAGGCTCACATCGTTGGCGATGCACCGCTCGCGCGGCAACAGCGGGTGCATCAGACCTTGGGCCTGATACAACGGACCCACATCGGCCATCTCGGGGAATGGGTCGATAGGATTTTCAAACGCATAGGCCGCCAATGCACACAATGCTTCAAACTGTCCGACAATCTCCAGCCAGCGACGAATCGACGGGCCGACGGCGGCACGCCAATTTTCGATAGCGTGAGCATATTGTGTTCCCCACATCAACAAAAATGCAAATGGTGCAAAAAACTGATTACGACGCGAATTGAGTATTTCGATCAAATTACTCAACTGAGCAATTCGTTGTGATGCTGCCGTTCCTGAGCCGTCCCCGAGTGCCAGTTCAGCGTGCAGAGCGGCCAAACGCGAAGCGGTGAACTTCGCTTGCTCCAGCCGTGCCAACACGCGAGCCAACATTCCCAAATCGTGCCCACGTCGCTCTACGGCCTTCAACACTTGATTGACACGCGACAACAACGGCAACAAAAACAACCCTTGGAGAACGAGCATAACCAGCAAAGGCAACACACCCAATTGCAGGAAAAACGCACCGAAAGCAGTTTGCGGATCCAGTTGCCCGACCAAGGACAACATCCAGCCCGTCATGCACAAGACGCTCACGCTGCCCATGCCCAGGGCGACCCAGCGCGGCCACTGAGCACGAAGCAATACGGGTGATTCGCCCCAGGCGACGACCGCGTCATAATCAACGCCCTCTTGCATTTCAGGACCGAGCAAGGCAAGGTCTTCGCGCAGATCAAGCATCGGCCGTAGTTCGGCGACGGCCGCTTGCCGAGCGCGAATTTCGTCGGGACCAGCAGGTCCGCGGAGCCACTCGGCCAGAGTATCTTCACCCGTGCGAGTTCGAGCCGTACAGAGTAACTCGAACAAGGACCCGATCCCAAACAAATCGAGATCGGCTGCATAAGGATGCGTCTCGTTTTGAAAGCGAATACCGGGACGGCCTTTGCCCTTCCAATCGTCCGCGAGGCGATCGAGTCCCGCCTGGAAATAACCGGCCGCACGCTGAGCGCGATAGTAGGCTCTGAGTATGGCATCATGAACAAATAACAAAACAACAAATACCACCACGAACACCAACAGCCAGCCAGGCGGTAATTGTTTGTGATACAACCACCAGGCGGCGATCAGCAATCCGCTGACGACCACCGCCAGCCGGGTCCATCCTACCAGGCGTTCGCGTGCGGCCAGTTGTTTGGCGGTCTGCTGTCGTTGCTCACGGCGATCCCGATACTCGCGAGCGGGGTCTGTATCCGGGGCAGCTTGCACGAGTTTTCCTTTTCTCTGGATAAAGACCACGCCAACCGAACAGTCATTTGTTCGCCCGCCGGATGATCATTAAGTTAATTTATGTCATAATTTCTCGCTCGTCCAGGCGAGCGGAGAAAAATCGAATCATTTGTGTTACGGGTGAAATGGTACCATACATATACCTATTCACCAACGAGGCGAATAGGTTGCAACATATTGGATGCGATGGATACAAATTAATAACCATCGCGATCATCGTCATAAACAAATAGGAGAGCTATTAGCTCACGCCCCGTGCAGGTCGATGTCTTTGACTTCGATTGCGTATTTATAGATGAAATCGCGACGTGGCTCGACTTTTTCGCCCATCAGCGTGCGAAACATTTCGTCGGCCTTGATCGCGTCGTCCATCCGCACCCGCATGACTGTTCGCCTTTCGGGGTCAAGCGTCGTGTTCCACAACTCCTCGGCATCCATTTCGCCCAGACCTTTGAACCGCATCACGCTGAGGCCCCGCTCCCCCAGACGCTTGACCTCGCCCGTCAGGTCGCGCAGATGTAGCAAGGTCTTGGCCGTCTCCCCGCTCTCCAGCTTCAGCCGCGGAGGTGGCTCACGACCGGCCACCCGAATAGCTGGGATCAGGTCGGCTTGATCCAACCCGAATTTTGCCAACTCGCGTAGACTTTCGTTAATCTTCTTGACTTCGTGCAATTCTTGCTCGAAGAAAGTGTCTATTGCCGGTGTCGGGCCTACCCCTTCGGTCGATGTAAGCCCTTCCTCCACCACGAGATCGCGTCCCAAGCGTTGCGCCTCTTGCTGACGCAACGCGTCCACCTCTTCGGCGGTGTGGCACCACTCCTCACGGCCGGCAACTACCACACGATAAATGGGCAAGCCGCGCTCCGTCACCCGCGGTAGGAACGTCGTCAGGTTGATGCCTCGACGCTCCAACGTCACGAGATGCCCATCGAGCGACGACATCAGATTGACCAACGCCAGCAGTTCGTCGCCTTCCAAACGACGCACATCACCCCCACCGCGCGGGTAGATCGCTAGCCGTGTGTTTTTGAACCCGCGCGATACCAATTCACGGTGCATCTCGTCGGCCGTCTGTACAAATCGGATATTTTTCTTTTCCGTGATTTTATACAACGGAGGACGCGCAATATAGATGCGTCCTTCTTTGATCAACAACGGCATCTGACGATAGAAGAACGTCAACAACAAGGTTCGAATATGTTGGCCGTCCACATCGGCATCGGTCATGATGATAATTTTGCCATAGCGTACTTTCTTTTTGGCTTCGACTGTTTCGCTTTCTTCGTCGGCTTCGTCGGCTTTGAGGCCGATGTCGATACCAATGGCTGCGATGAGGTTGGTGATTTCCTCATTCTTGAGCATGTTTTCCATCCGCGCCTTTTCGACGTTGAGCGGTTTACCGCGAAGCGGAAGGATGGCTTGATATTTGTTGTCGCGACCGGATACGGCCGAGCCGCCTGCGGAATCACCTTCGACGAGGAATAGTTCGCTCTCTTCGCGGTCGCGGGTTGAGCAGTCGTAGAGCTTGCCCGGTAATCCGCCGCCGGAGAGCAGGCCCTTACGGTCTTTGAGCGCTTTCTTGGCTTTTGCTGCCGCTTCGCGGGCCTCAGCCTCGGTGATGACCTTGGCCATGATCCGCTTGGCTTCCTTGGGGTTCTCCTCCAGGTAGCGGGCCAAGGCTTCGGACAATGCTGCCGATACCGCTCCTTCTACTTCTTCGTTATTCAATTTTTCCTTCGTTTGCGAATTGAACAACGGCTCGGGATGTTGGATGCTGACAATCGCTGTCAAACCTTTGCGATAATCTTCGCCGATGGGAACAACACTTTTGAACAATTCATTTTTTTGGCCGTAGGCTCCCATGGTGCGAGTCAGTGCGCCGCGGAAGCCGCTGAGGTGCGTACCGCCCATGGGGTTGAACCCGCTGTTGGTGTACGAGCGCGTGCGCTCGTCGTCGGCGTCGGTATACTGCATCGCCACCTCGATGCGGATCTGTTGACCTTCCTTGAGTCCCGGCATCCAACGATCGACATAGATAGGCGTCGCGTGCAGCGGTTTTTCGTCGCTGGCTAGATATTGGACATATTGGGAAATACCACCATCAAACTTATAGGTTTCGTCTTTGCCGCTACGTTCGTCGAAAAGGCGAAGGCATAACCCTTTGTTGAGATACGCTAACTCGCGAAGTCGCGATTCGAGCGTATCGAACATGAATTTGGCATCGTGAAAAATGGTAGGATCGGGGCGAAAATGGATGGTCGTTCCCGATCGTTTGCTAGCGCCGATGTCCTTGACGTCGGTCGTCGGTTTGCCGCGTGCGTATTCCTGACGGTAGGTACGTCCGCCGCGTTGGACTTGGGCCTCGGTCCATTCGCTGAGGGCGGTGACGGCCTTGGCTCCCATGCCGTGCAACCCGAGCGATATTTTATAGGCATTTTTATCGAATTTGCCGCCCGCGCCGACCTTGGTCATGACCACTTCAAGAACCGGACGCCCCTCGTCGGGGTGCATGTCCACGGGAATACCCCGGCCATCGTCGCTGACGCTGCAACTTTCATCAACGTGAATTTTTACGACGATATTGGTACAATAGCCGGCCAAAGCTTCGTCGGCAGAGTTGTAGACAAGTTCGTAGACGAGATGATGCAAACCATGCGAGCCGGTGTCGCCGATGTACATACCGGGGCGTTCGCGGATGTGGTCGGCGTCGCGTAAGACCTTGATATTATCGGAGGTATAGTCGTCCGACGCCTGACGATGACGGCGGTCGTCGTCGGTTAATTCGGCCTCATTGGTCGCTTGCTCACTCATCGTCGGATTCCTCGCATTGCGCTTTAGTCCGGTAGACCGGCTTTGAAGCGTAGATCGCTGATTGGAGTGTTGGGCAATCGGCGTTTGAGTTCCGCCAACAGCCGACGTTTGTGGAACGAGTTGAGTTCCTGCATCAATACGGCGTTTACGGTGTGGACTTCCAACACACCGCGACGCAGAGCACCCGCACGGGTTTTCCCGGCGTAGGACTCACCAGCGGCGGCGTCCCACGCCTTTTCCAGTTGCAGACGCTCTTGACGACGGCCCCAGCCACGGGCCGCGAACAACGCCCCCAGGATGTCGCCCAGCGACTCGGGGCCGGTCTCCGGTTTGTCGCGTTTGATCGTCATGTCGGATCACCCGTTTTTCGATTCTTGCGGGAAAGAGGGCTTCCTCTCTCTCTGTCTTCCACAGCTCATCCTTCACTCCGTTTGGTTATGTCAACGGCATCACCAGATACGAATATTGTTCGCCCGATCTGAACAACGCCGGTTTAGCAGCATCGATCAATTTTAGCTCCAACGGCGCGTCGGGGGCTAATATCTTTAGCATGTCCGTTAGATAGTCAGGGTTGAAATTGATATCCACCGGCGTCCCGTCGTAGTCCGACAACGGTAGTTCCACCTTCGACCGACCGGCCATCGCTCCTTGTGCCCGAAGCGTTAGCTTTTGCGGCGTAAAACTGAACGTCACTCGCTTACCGTCGTTATCGGTCATAATCGCTGCTTGCCGTACCGCCGCATGAAACGCGGCAGGGTTAAGCGTCATGGTGGTCGTCATCTTCTTGGGAATGACGCCTCGATAGTCGGGGAATCGCCCATCAACCAGACGGCTGTAGATGACAGCGCGGCCAGTACGGAACAGAACGTCATTGGGACGGATACAGACCTTAATGGTTTCTTCGGGGTCATCGGCCAGGTTGCGTTCTAAGAGTGCCATTGCTTTTTTCGGCACAATCGGCGTAAAGCCGCGAGTCGTGTGACCGCCAACGCTCGTGGCGATGCCTTCGGCAAGGGCCAAACGTCGGCCGTCGGTAGCGACCAGTTTGGCGGAATCGCCTTCCAGCTCGAAGAGGACGCCGGTCATGGTGTAGCGGGCGGTTTCGTCGGCTGCGGCAAAAGAAGTGCGGCGGATCATCTCGCGGAGACTACCGGCGCTGATTTCGTGGTAGCGCTCGTCGGTGAATTCCGGGAAGTCAGGAAATTGGGCCGGATCTTCGCTGGCCATCTCGAATTCGACCGGTGACGTGGTGCCGCTCACGGTGCAGGCGTCGCTATCAGCCTGGATCAACACTTCAGCATCGCGAGCCTCGCGGAGAATAGAGACGAGCCGGGCAGCCGGAAGAATGGCTTCACCGGGTTCGAGGATTTGCAAGCCCTGAACGTCCAGCCGGATGCCTACCTCTAGGTCGGTCGCGATCAGTGTCCACCGGCCATCACCGGCAACGGCCTTGAGGTTCTTGAGGATAGGCTTGAGGTCTTTGGCGGGAATGGCAGCGCTGACCAACTGACACGCGGCGAGCAATCCTTCCCGATGACATTGGGTCTTCATCGTTTACCCTCCTTGGGCTTTGGTTTGTAAAGAAGTATCTTCCTAATCTCTAAACACAGTAGTAATGATAAAGCGGAAGCAATTTTCGTTGATAACGGACGTTGTGTGATCGTATCTCTATGATGGTCAATCGTTTGCGTTTGTGACATCGTTGTGGAAAAGCCGTTGCGCCGTTGTTGCGCTACGGTCGCGCCGTGTTGCGCATTTTGCGGGGCGCGGGTCGAACGGGGCACACCGGCCGAATCGAACAACGCGGCGCGACATTTGCGCGCCAGGTGCGCAACAGGTTTTCCACATAGCCATGAACAGCCTTCAGGATAGGCCGGCGGCCAATTCGCGGACCGCTCGCGATAGGTTGGCATCCGTTTCGATGTTCTCCTCGATTTTTCGACAGGCGTGCAATACCGTACTGTGATCGCGACCTCCAAACCGCTCACCGATGGCCATCAGCGACAAGCTGGTGAGCCGTCGTGCCAAGTACATGCTGACCTGGCGCGGGACGAGAACCTCGCGCGACCGACGAGCCGAACACAGTTCGTCGGGATCGACGTGGAAGTACTGCCCTACCCGGTCGAGAATGCGTTCGACGGTCGGGGCGTTGGCATCTTCCGTGAACGACGATTTGACCGCGTCCAGGTTGTCGAGTCGTTCCAACCGTGCCGCCGCTCCTTCCAGGGCACGCACGGAGCCGGGCAAGGTGTTCGCCAGGAAGTCCAGCACCGTTCGCGAGGCACTACGGCCCAGATGGGCCAGGACTTGGCTCAGGAAGTGTCGGCGGCTTTCCGCTCCTAACGGCTCCAGCCCAACCACTAGCCCCGAAGCTAGTCGGCTGACGAGCCGTTGCGATAAGTCCGCTATGAGGGCTGGGCCTACGTTGGCCGTACAGACGATTTGCACATGTCGAGCTTTGCAGCGGTCAATGAGGGCCGAGAGTGTTTCGGCCGCGTTATTCGCCAGGCGTTGTACGTCCTCGACGGCCACCAGGACGGCATCGCCTTCGAGAGTCAGTCCGTCATCGCGCGGCGTACCGAGTTCCCCGGCATTCAGGACAATGGACGGATTCAGCTCAGCAACGAGTCGCGACTTGCCCGTACCGCTAGGCCCGTGCAAAAACAGCGGGTTAATGGTTCGCCGTTTTCGTCCACTGTTCATGCAAGCGATGACCCGCTCGACGGCCTGCCGCGCAGTCTCGTTTTCCGGCAACATCACCCAAGGTAGAACAGTTCTACTCATATCTCTATTTTATCAAGTACCCATCCTTTATACAAGATGGATTTTATGATCGCAAGTCATTGTCTTGTAAGGAGATGAGGTGAATGATATAGACTAGTGATTCTGTACTGAAGTTCATATGAACCGAATAGGGTTTATTCACGTCGTAACCGTTGTACCGTCAAACAGATACGCTGTGTCGCCTCGTCGATCTCACCTTCTGACTGCGTGAATCCCATACTCAGCCGAATTGCCGAACGCAAGCGACGGTCCTCCACTCCCATGGCTCGCAGTACCGCCGAAGGCTGTAGCGACCCCGATGAACATGCGCTCCCCGCCGAACACGCTACTCCGGCCAAGTCCAATGCGATCAACAATGTGTCCGACGACAGTCCCGGAAACGACACATTCACGACGTGCGGCAAACCGTCGTTCGTTCCGTTCAGAACTGCGCCTTCGGCCAGTAACGCCGGCAGCAATCGATGACGAAGATAGGAAAGATGAGATGACCTGCTTTTCATGTCGCGAATAGCGTGACGCAAGGCGACGGCCAAACCCACGACGAGCGGTACGGGTTCGGTGCCGGGGCGTCGGCCCCGCTGCTGATGTCCGCCGCGCAGCATCGGCGTCAAGGGGCTAGAGCGTTTGACGATCAACGCGCCGATTCCCTTGGGGCCGTGAAACTTGTGGGCACTAAGAGCCAGTGTCGTGACACCCAGAGCGGCAAAATCGACCGGTATTTTCCCGACAGCTTGGACGGCGTCACAATGGAAGGGCAAGCCGACATCGCGGACGGGATGAATGGCGCCGGTTTCGTGATTGGCCAACTGGCAGACGACGAGCCGACAGCCGGGCGGAATATCGAGACGAACGATGCCGTCAGCAGACACGCTAAGGGCGTGGGTTTCCATACGGTGTAAAGGTCCAGTGACGGACGGATGCTCGACCGGCGACAGGGCGACAGGCCCGACGACGGTGTTGAGGGCGAGGTTGTTGCCTTCGGTCGCGCCGGAGGTGAAGACGACTTCATCGGGATGGGCGTGCAGGAGGCTGGCGACCTCTTCGCGGGCGTCTTCCAGAGCGACGCGGGCACGTCGGCCTTCGCGGTGAGTACTGGCCGGATTGCCAAAGGCATCAAGAGCGGCGACCAGTGCATCGCGAGCGGCAGGCAGCAAAGGGGTAGTGGCGTTATGATCGAGATAAATTGCACTCATGATATCATTCTAAGGGCTGGGCGGAGGCTGGAAGCCATCAACGGTAGGAGATGATAAACATCCTACCTTTTCGATAAAGGCGTTGTACGACATAGAAAGTCGTGAACAATTGGGATGGATCGGCTGGTGCGACAAGGGATTCAGGAAAGAGGCCGAGCAATTTCTGACATCCCCGTCTTGACGGTTCGTGTGAATCCCCTATGATAAGCGTTTTCCGCATGGACCGGATGACGGGAAGCGAATTATGTCAACCTTCATGGCCACACCGGCGACGATTCAACGGCGCTGGTATGTGATCGACGCGGCCGATCAGGTCGTCGGACGACTGGCCGTTCAGATTGCTAACATCCTGCGCGGGAAACACCGCCCGGAATACACGCCCCACCTGGACACCGGCGACTTCGTGATCGTCGTGAACGTGGATAAGATCCGGTTCACCGGTAAGAAGCTCGATACGAAAACGTATCACTTCTATAGCCGTTACCCCGGCGGTCTGAAGACGTATCACGCCAAAGATTGGATGAAAACGCACCCCGACCGACTGCTCATCGAAGCTGTCAAGCGAATGGTGCCGCGCAACCGGCTAGGCCGGTCGCAGATGACAAAGCTCAAGGTGTATAGTGGTCCAAACCACGAGCACCAGGCGCAGAAGCCTATTGAGTTCAAGCTCGGCCAGTAACCGGAGAGGATAGCCTTGGACACTCTGTTCAGCCCGCCGCTACAGCCGCGCAAAGAGCGGCCGATTTGTTTCTTGGGAAAAAAGCGTGCCTACCAAGGGACGGGACGACGAAAGTCGGCCGTCGCCCGGGTCTTCCTGACCGAAGGTAGAGGCGTTGTGACGATCAACGGCCGAACGCTGGAAAACTATTTCTCAGAAGAAAAAGACCGCAGCGCGGTAATCAACCCGCTGGCCGTCTGTGACCTGCTCAACCGTGTTGATGTGACTGTTCACGTCCATGGTGGCGGCATATCCGGGCAGTCCGGGGCCATCTGCCAGGGTGTTGCGCGAGCCATCAAAGTCATGTTCGGCCTGGACAAAGTCAAGGCACCGGCTCCGCCTGCGCCGCCCATGGAAGGCGAAGTTCCCGGCGAGAAGCCCATGGCTCCGGTGGCTCCTCCGGCCGACGAGCCGATGGTGACGATGGGGCTGAAGTTGCGGAAGTCGGGATTCCTGACTCGCGACAGCCGTATGAAAGAGCGAAAGAAATACGGGCGCAAGGGCGCTCGCAAGGCGTTCCAGTTCTCCAAGCGTTGATTACGCTTCGCGGACGGACTTGCTTGGAGGGGCGGCGTGGATCGCCCCTCACTTGTCTATATCGCACTCCCGATTCCGAGACGGAAAAGAGACAGTCATGTACGCGATTTTCGAGGACGGCTCACGTCAATACAAGGTCAGCGTGGGCGAAGTAGTGAAAGTGGACTATCGCGGTGGCGATGATGGCAACGGTGCAGCCTCTGGCACTGCCGTCGAATTTTCCAACGTCCTGTTGGTGGCCAACGGCTCCAACATCAAGATTGGCCAACCGCTAGTGAGCGGGGCGAAGATTGTCGGCGAGGTCGTCGATCATCCGTCCACCAAAACCTACATCGGTAAATTTCGCCGCCGTAAAAACTACCGCCGGCTCAGGGGCCATCGGCAGTATTTCACGTCGGTCAAGGTGAAGGAA
This sequence comes from Planctomycetia bacterium, assembly GCA_009918525.1. Classification (GTDB taxonomy): domain Bacteria; phylum Planctomycetota; class Planctomycetia; order Gemmatales; family Gemmataceae; genus RGDT01. The sequence continues at coordinate 701 of RGDT01000049.1, read as the reverse complement.
ATCATCGGCGCCTAACCGTGCGTTTCGGAGAGCGAATTGCATGCAGTCGCATGCAGCTCGCTGCCTCTGAGATTCGTCTCGGCTTTTGAAACGGCCCCATCAATAATGATGGGCCTTGACTCATCTATATCTGTACGCTTGTTATTCCACCAATTGACAAGTGTCTTTCGTAACATGTTCTAGCGGCACACTTCTCTCTCTAATCATACTTGCATCTTTTTCGCTGAATCGTTATTTCTCTCGCCCCATACCGATGAATCGAGTCAACCTGACATGGCCGGGACGGCATCCTGTTCCCGTGCCTGGGAGTGTTGCCATGACAACGCGAGCTATCCTCACGGCGCTCCTCTTCACTGCGTTCGCTTATGCTCAACCGCCCGTCGGTGGTCCTAACACTCCACCTGGTGCCGATATTACCGCTATTCCGTCTCAACGTGTCGTTGGCCAGGATACCCAACTCGGACTTAGCCAGGAACGGGTCACCGCCGGATTCCCGATTTACAAAGATGGCGCGCTTTTGGTGTTGGCCAATGCCTCGATCTCTCACTGGGGGATCGCTACGGATGCCGTTCTGCCGCGCTCCGGTACTGCCTTTCCTTCCAATCTTTGGAATATCAACCTTGGTGCGACCACGCTCTACAAGTGGGACAATGGCTGGACGTTCGGCAGCAGTGTCAGCGGGGGGTCAGCCAGCGACCGTC